>NZ_JBEYFS010000009.1:0-103115 GCF_040634475.1 Streptomyces sp. NPDC007095 | reverse complement strand
GCGCCCTGTGCGAGGGCCAGCTGCGCGCACAGATGGGCGCTGCCGCCGAACCCGTACAGGCCGAGCCGTCCGCCGGGCGGCAGCGCGGCCCGCCGCAGCGCGCGGTAGCCGATGATGCCCGCGCACAGCAGCGGCGCCAGCGCGACGTCGTCCACCTCACCGGGCAGCCGGTAGGCGAAGGCCGCCGGGACGGTCGTGTACTCCGCGTAGCCGCCGTCGGCGTCCCAGCCGGTGTACTGCGAGGCCGCGCAGAGGTTCTCGGACCCGCGCGCGCAGTACCCGCACGTGCCGTCCGTACGGCGCAGCCAGGCGACGCCCACCCGGTCGCCGACCGCGTGGTCGAGCACGTCCTCGCCCGTCGCCGCGACCACACCGACGACCTCGTGGCCGGGCGTCACCCGGGGCCGTCGCACCGGCAGGTCTCCCTCGCTGACGTGCAGGTCGGTGCGGCACACCCCGCACGCGCGCACATGGACGAGAAGCTCGTCGGCCCCCGGCACCGGGATCGGCCGCTCGACGAAACGCAGCGGTTTCCCCTCGATCGGCCCGGGCCGATCGACTTCCCACGCGTGCATCATCCCGTTTTCCCGTCCCGTCGACGACCACCCGAGGCCACTCTCCAGTGTCGTCCAGGGCGTCCCGCTCGGCGCGCGACCCGGACGGAGGCTGGCTAGCGTGAAACCGGAATGAATCATGACGAAACGGGAAGAGTGGAACGCCATGGCCGTACAGCCCGAGGGAACGCCCTGCTGGGCGGACGCGATGTTCAGCGATGTCGAGGGAGCGAAGAGTTTCTACGGTGAGGTGCTCGGCTGGACGTTCGGTGAGTCGTCCTCGGAGTACGGCAACTACACCCAGGCCTACGCGAACGGCAAGGCGGTGGCCGCCGTCGTCCCGCCGATGCCCGGCCAGGAGGGCCAGTCCGCCTGGTGTCTGTACCTCGCGTCACCCGACGCCGCCGCCACCGCCCAGAAGATCCGGACCGGCGGCGGCGAGGTGCTGATGGAACCGATGCAGGTCGGCGACTTCGGCACGATGGTGATCGCCCGGGACCCGAGCGGGGTCGTCTTCGGCGTCTGGCAGCCGGGCCGGCACGAGGGCTTCGAGGCCCGGGGCGTGCCCGGCGCGTACT
Source organism: Streptomyces sp. NPDC007095 (assembly GCF_040634475.1). Taxonomy (NCBI): domain Bacteria; kingdom Bacillati; phylum Actinomycetota; class Actinomycetes; order Kitasatosporales; family Streptomycetaceae; genus Streptomyces; species Streptomyces sp. NPDC007095. Next base: position 101,983 of record NZ_JBEYFS010000009.1, on the reverse strand, counting down.
GCTGGGCCGAGGTCTTCACCCGTGAGCCCGAGAAGTCGGACACCTTCTTCTCGGCCGTCTTCGGGTACCGCATGAAGCAGCTGGACGACGACGCCGTCGACTTCAGGCTGTACGACCTCGGCAAGGATCCGGTCCTCGGCCGGATGCGGATGACGGACGACTTCCCGCCCGAGGTCCCGCCGTACTTCAACGTGTACTTCACCGTCGAGGACTGCGACGCCGCGGTCGCGAAGGCCACCGAACGGGGCGCGATTCTCCGCTTCGGGCCGATGAGCAGCCCGTTCGGCCGCTTCGCCGCGCTGAGCGACCCGCAGGGCGCGGCGTTCTCCGTGATCGACGTCAAGACCACCGAGGGCGCGATGCCCAAGGCCACCGACGTCTCCTGAACGGACCACGGATCCCCCACGGACCGGCCGCCCCGGAGAATGGCGGAATTCTTCCGGGGCGAGCCGGGGCCTCTTGTCTCCGGGGCAACCATGCGCATGCGGTACTCGTCCACTCTTGTGGTTGCGGCACGTTCGAACGGCCGAACCCCCCACAAGGATTGCGAGCGAAAGAGACCCCATGCTCCGCATTCACTTCACTTCGGACGACCTGCAGAACATTCGAGTGGCCCGGCAGCCTGATCCCCTGTGGGAACTGATGTGCAGTGTCTGCCGTCTGGAAACCGGCCAGGGACCGCTGGAATTCGGACATTGGCGCCGCTCGGCGCGGCAACGATTCTCCGGTGACTCGAACCTGGGCCGCGCACTGCGCCCGCTGCGTGCCCTGATTCCCCCCACCGGCTACATTCCGGACTTCCTCACCCCACCGGTCACCGGCGGCGGTCTTTCCGCCGGACTCGACCAAGTGCTGCGCACACCGCGTGTGCAACTGGTGCGCGAACTGACGCGGCTGGCCGAGTCGCGCCCGGTCCCGAACTGGACCGTCTCGCTGGGCAGACCGGGCAGCGACGCGCTCAAGGTGCTGGCGAACTCCCTGGGGATCTATTTCCGCGGTCTGCTGGAACCGCAGTGGCCGCACATCCGCACGGCGGTGGGCAACGATGTCGGGGTGCGCGCCCGGGCCCTCCTCGACGGCGGTACCCAGGCACTGCTGGAGAGCCTGCGCCCGGTCGCGCGCTGGAGTGCCCCGGTGCTCGAAGTGGACTATCCCGTCCAGCGCGACCTGTATCTGGAGGGCCGAGGACTTCTCCTGGTGCCCTCCTACTTCTGCTGGCGCAGACCGACCGCGCTGGCGGACCCCGGTCTGGATCCCGTGCTCGTCTACCCGGTGGCGAAGACTCCGCTCGCCGTCGCGAACGGTACGGACGACGGGCTCGAGCGCCTGCTCGGCCGCACCAGGGCCGCCGTACTGACCGAGGTCGCCGGACAGAGTGCCCGCACCACCTCCGAGGTGGCCGAGGCCGTGGGGATCGCGCTGCCCAGCGCCAGCTACCAGATCGGCGTGCTGCGCGACGGGGGACTGGTCGCCAGCCACCGTGACGGCAAGTACGTCCTGCACACGGCGACGCTGCTGGGTCTGCGGCTGCTCGGTAGCAGCCCCCGCGTCCGGGAGAGCATGCTCCGGCCCGTGCGGGGAGCCGCCGCCGGACCGTGACATGATCGGGGACATGCTTGAACGTGTGGTGGCCGCCTGTGACGGGGCTTCGAAGGGAAACCCGGGACCGGCCGGATGGGCATGGGTCGTGGCCGACGGCGCGGAGACGCCGACCCGCTGGGAGGCCGGAGCGCTGGGCACGGCGACGAACAACGTCGCCGAACTCACCGCGCTGGAGCGCCTGTTGACGGCGATCGCGCCGGACGTCCCGCTGGAGATCCGGATGGACTCCCAGTATGCGATGAAGGCCGTCACGACCTGGCTGCCCGGCTGGAAGCGCAAGGGCTGGAAGACGGCCTCCGGAAAGCCGGTCGCCAACCAGGAACTGGTCGCCCGCATCGACGAACTCCTCGACGGCCGCACCGTGGAGTTCCGTTACGTCCCCGCCCACCAGGTCGACGGCGACCGGCTGAACGACTTCGCCGACCGCGCCGCGAGCCAGGCCGCCATCGTCCAGCAGCCCGCCGGCAGCGACCTCGGCTCCCCGGAGCCCCCGCCGTCCCCCGACACCCCGGCCCCCTCCGGCGCCGGCCGCCGCCGCACCACGGCCACGGCCTCCGCCAAGACACCCCGGCAGGGCACGTCGGCCCGCACGATCAAGGCCAAGTTCCCAGGCCGCTGCCTCTGCGGCCGCTCCTACGCGGCGGGCGAGCCCATCGCCAAGAACGGCCAGGGCTGGGGGCACCCCGAGTGCCGTACGGCCGAGCCGAGCAACGCCTAGTACTTTCCCTGCTTCGGTCTCCTTCGGGGGCTGTCCGCCGAACACTCGGCGGACAGCCCCCGAAGTGCGTGGCGGACAGTAGTGCGAAGACGCGGCGCGTCGGGGAGGATGTGGGATCTTCGGCACCGGCCGGGTGCGTGGGCCTTGGCAGGGGGTTGCGCGGAGGCGTTCGAGACGCTGGAGGCAGGGGACCCGCGACAGGCGGGGCGCTACCGGATCGTGGCGCGGCTCGGTGCGGGCGGGATGGGGCGCGCCTACCTGGGGCGCTCGCCGGGAGGGCGGGCGGTCACGGTCAAGGTGGTGCGCCCGGAACAGGCGGACGACGGTGACTTCCGGCGCCGGTTCGCCCGGGAGGGCACCGCGGCCCGACGGGTGAACGGCCTGTTCACCGCCGGTGCGGTCGACACCGACCCGGACGGTTCGCCCGAGGGGTGCCCTGTACTCCTCGCCCGCCGTGGCCGACGGGGGCGGTGGGGACTCTCCGCTGGGCGGCGCCCCGGCCTCCTGGGTACCGTGCCACGGGCGGGAGGGCCGGCTCGACGGGACACTGTTCACCGGCCTCGCCGCCGGTCCGCCGCTGCGGCTCTCGCCGGAGTTCGCGCGGCGGGCGGAGGAACGGATGCGCGGGCAACTCCCGGCGGCGGGCCGGTCGCGCGAGAGGGCCGCTGACCAGCGTCTTCTGGGACACCTCCGAAGCGAGGACACGACTGGTACGGGCCCTGGGCGAGCCCCTGGACGACACGCTCGGCCTGCACTGGGAGCGCGGGGAGCCCGGCGCCTACGAACTGGAGGAGGAGATGAGCCGCGTTCTTTCCCGGTCGACGCACCCTTCGCCGGGGCGTTTCGGCGGGCTGATGCAGCGCCGCCTTGAGGAGAGGCTCCTCGGTCCGGTGCCCGAGCGGATCGTCCGGCCCGTCCGCGTCATGGAAGTGATCACGTCGTCGTTCTCACCGAGCGCCCCGTCGTCCTGCCGCATCAGGACGAGACGGCCACGACCGCGACGTACACACGGATCGGGTACGCGGACGGCTGGCAGGTGGAGGACGTCTACAGGAGCGGCGTGGGGTGCAGGTCGCCCCTCCCGGTGAGGAGAGGCGACCGGGACCGGAGCTGTGAACGCGCGGTCAGACGGTGTCGAAGGTGTAGAACGCGGTGTGATCCAGCAGGTCCGCCGGTTTCACGTCGTTCCACGGCTTCATGGTCTCGTCGAGGTCCACGACGTCAGGGGTGCCGGAGAGCGGCAGATAGCCGGAGGCAGGGTGGCGGCGCTGCCAGTCGGCCCAGAGCTTGTCTATGTAGGCGTGGTGCAGCCAGAACACGGGGTCGTTGGGGGAGACACCGGTGGCCATCTGGCCGCCGACCCAGACGTGCACCCGGTTGTGGAGGTTGACGCCGCGCCACCCTTCGAGGTGATTGCGGAAACCGTCCGAGGAACTGTTCCAGGGCACCATGTCGTACGTCGCCATGGCGAGCACGGAGTCCACCTCCGCGCGGGTCGGCAGCTCACGGGCGCCGCTGCCGAGCGAACGCCGCAGATACGTACGGCCGTCGACGCGCACGCTGATCGGCCAGTTGCCCGCGGAGGCCGCGAAGGGGCCGTCCATCACCCGGCCGTCCAGGCTGCGCCCGGTGCCGCCGAGGAAGTCGGGGGCCCACAGGGTGGAACGGGGCGAACGGTCGGTGCTCCAGTCCCAGTACGGGAGGGCGACGGAGGCGTCCACAAACTGCAGTGCTCGCTCGAACTCCAGCAGGAATCTGCGGTGCCAGGGCAGGAAGGAGGGCGAACGGTGGCCCGTCCGTTCGCCGTTGTCCGTGTCGCCGAGGATGAACGCGTTGTGCGTGGTGACGAAGGTGTCGTACCGGCCACTGCGCTTCAACTGGAGGAGTGCGTCGGTGAAACGCCGCTTCTCGTCTGCGGTCAGGTTCGCCTGGTTCTTGCGTACGGTCATGTGCGGGACTCCACGGTGTGCTGACGGGGCTGGGTCACTGCTGGGGCATGGGCATGGGCATGCCGAGGTGGACGAGCGGTGCCCCCTGGAGTTCCACGACCGCGGCGCGGGCGGCGGCGCGCGGGGTGGGCACCGGGTCGTAGTGGCTGACGACGCTGATCCAGCTGCCGTCGGCGTTCTGCATCACATGCAGCTCGACCCCGTCGATGAACACCGCGTACCCGGCGCCGTGTTCGTGGTGGTGACCGCCGGCGGCGCGGCCCGTGATGCGACGGCCCCGGTAGACCTCGTCGAAGACCTCGGGCCCGCCGTGGTGTCCGGTGTCCGCGGCCCTGGCCACGGCGACGGTCTGGGTGCCGGCCGCGGCGGCGAGGGCGGCCGCGGCCCCGAGGGCACGGCGACGGGTGAGTTCCGGCATGCGGAGACCTCCTGTGATCAAGCTCGGTCGATGACCCGATATGCCTATCGGTTCGTCGGAGAGCGGGAGAAATCGCCGGATGTCGGTTGGCCGCGATCAGGACAATTAAGTAAATGTCGTGCAAAGTTGAACGAAGATGATCTTGCTGTACGGGTGCCCGCGACCGACCGGAAGGCGGAATTCCTCCGGTCGGCGGACGTTCCGCCGATGATCTTCCCGGGTCGGCCGGTGGCGGGTGGCGCGGCTCACGCCCGCAAGCTGGCGCGAACCACGGGGGTTGCGCTTCCCTGCCGCTCCACGTGATCAATTGACCGCTTTGTGTGACGAATTGGAGTGCGCGTGAAGACCGCGTGCGTCGGTGGCGGACCCGCGAGCCTGCACTTCTCGATCCTGATGAAGCGCCAGGACCGCAGGACCGCGCTGCTGTCGGCGCAGAGCGCCGCCCGGCACAGCGCCCAGTGGTACGAGAGCCTGCCGCGTTACATCCGTCTCCCACCGGCGCAGATGTTCGCCCTGCTCGGCCGGCGGCACTCTCCGATGCTCCCGTACATTCCGCCGCAGCTGTACTACCGGATCGACCGCGCGGCCGGGCGGCTGGAGGCGCTGCGCCGGTTCAAGCGCTGGCTGGGTCCGCGCGTGGCGCGCACGGTGCAGGCCCGCTCGCGCCGGTAGCGCCCCCCGAAGTAGGGCTCCAATTGGGTGAATGGCAATTCACCAGCTATGGTGAATTGCCATTCACCCCCCTCTTCGCGCCGACTTCTGGAGAGTTCATGGTGGCACTGCGTGACCGACTGACGGTCCCGGTCCTCGCGCTCGGCGGGAGCCTCATGGCCGTCATGCAGGTGGTGGTGGTGCCGCTGCTGCCCGACCTGCCACGGCTGACGGGTGCGTCGGCGGGTGCCGTGTCCTGGATGGTGACGGCGACGCTGCTGACCGGAGCGGTGCTCAACCCCGTGCTGGGCCGCGCCGGCGACATGTACGGCAAGAAGAAGGTGCTGCTGATCGCCCTCGGGATGATGACGGTCGGCTCGCTCATGTGCGCCCTCACGTCCGACATCCGCATACTGATCGCGGCCCGAGCCTTGCAGGGGGCCGCGGCGGCCGTCGTACCGTTGTCGATCAGTCTCCTGCGGGACGAACTGCCGCCCGAGCGCACGGGTTCCGCGGTGGCGCTCATGAGCTCCACCGTCGGGATCGGCGCCGCCCTCGGCCTCCCGATCGCCGCGATGGTGGTCCAGTACGCCAGCTGGCACGTCATGTTCTGGGGGACGACCGCGATCGGCGCCCTCGGGACGGCGCTGGCCTGGTGGGCGGTGCGCGAGTCGCCCGTCCGCGAGCCGGGCCGTTTCGACATGACCGGCGCCCTGGGCCTGGCCCTGGGGCTCTCCTGTCTGCTGCTGGGGGTGTCACAGGGCGGCCAGTGGGGCTGGGCCAGCCCCCGGATCCTCGGCCTGTTCGTCGGGGGCGTCTGCGTCCTCGGCCTGTGGTGGGCTCAGCAACTGCGCGCCGAACGCCCCCTGGTCGACCTGAAACTGGCGACCAGCCCCCGCGTCGCCCTGCCCCATGTCGCGGCGCTCCTGACCGGTTTCGCCTTCTACGCCAACTCCCTGGTGACGGCGCAGCTGGTACAGGCGCCCAAGGCGACCGGCTACGGCCTCGAACTGTCCATCGTGGCGACGGGCCTGGTCATGCTGCCCGGCGGGGTGATCATGCTGCTGCTCTCGCCGGTCTCGGCGCGTATCTCGGCGGCCCGCGGTGCCCGGGTGACGCTGGCCATCGGCACCCTGGTCATCGCCGCCGGCTACGGCATACGCATCATCAACAGCCACAGCCTGCTGGTGATCCTGCTGGGCTCCGCGGTCTGCGCGATGGGAACGGCGTTCTCCTACTCGGCGCTGCCCACCCTCATCCTGCGCGCAGTGCCCGTCGGGCAGACCGCGTCCGCGAACGGTGTCAACGTGCTGATGCGCACCGTCGGCCAGGCCGTGAGCAGCGCCGCCGTCGCCGCCATCCTGGTCCACCACACCAGTCTCGTCGGCGGTGCCCCGATACCCACGCTGCACGGCTATCTGCTGGCCTTCGCCATGGCGGGTACGGTCGCACTGGTGGCCTGTGCCGCCGCCCTCGTCATACCCGCCGATCCCACCCTCCGTGACACCCGACGGGCCGCCGGCAGTTCGGACGCACCTCGGGACGAGGCATTCGAAGGAGCCTGAGCACCGTGTCCACTCCGCCCCCCGGCCTCAGCGCGACCCCGATCGCCCCACCGCGACGCGACGCCGAGGCCACGAAGGCGGCCATCCTCCGCGCGGCCCGCCATCTGATGGCCCGGCACGCCCACGCGGACATCACGCTCAAGGCGATCGCCGACCGGGCGGGGGTGAGCGCTCCGCTGATTCTCAAGTACTTCGGGAACAAGGACGCGCTCTTCGGGCGCGTGATGTCCTTCGAGACGGACGCCGCCGCCCTCCTGGACGCACCCCTGGACCAGCTCGGCCCCCACATGGTCCGCCAGGTGCTCGTCGGCCAGACCGAGCGCGGAGCCGACCCCGTGCTGCGGATCATCTTCGCCCCGCGCCAGGGCGACCAGGGCGACATCATGCGCGCCAACTTCCGCACCCAGGTCAGCGACCGCCTCGCCCTGCGGCTGAGCGGCCCCGACGCGGACCTGCGTGCCGAACTCGCCGTCGGCACACTGCTCGGCCTCGGCGCGATGTACGGCATCGCACGCGGCACCCGGTTGCGCGCGACGGCGATCGAGGACATCGTCGACCGGTACGGCCCCACGGTCCAGGCCCTCCTGACGCCGTGAGGCGAAAGGCGCTGCCGGACACGAACGCCCGCGTCCGTCTCAGTTCACGCCGTTCGGACGGAACTGGACGCTGATCCGAGGCCCCGCCGCCCGCGCCGTCTTGGGAATGGCGTGCTCCCAGGTGCGCTGGCAGGAGCCGCCCATCACGATCAGGTCACCGTGTCCGAGCGGGCGCCGTACGGTCTCCCCGCCGCGGCGCGGGCGCATCAACAGGTCGCGCGGAGCGCCCACGGAGAGGATCGCGACCATGGTGTCCTCCCGGGCGCCCCGCCCGATCCGGTCCCCGTGCCAGGCCACGCTGTCGCGGCCGTCCCGGTAGTAGCACAGGCCCGCGGTGGTGAACGGTTCGCCGAGCTCACGGGCGTAGTGCGCGGACAGTGTCCGTCGCGCCTCGTCGAGGATCGGGTGCGGCAGCGCGTCGCCCGCCCGGTAGTACGCGAGCAGCCTCGGTACGTCCACCACGTGCTCGTACATCTGCCGCCGCTCCGCCCGCCACGGCACCTCGTCGACGAGCCGTGCGAACAGGGCGTCGGCGCCGCTGAGCCATCCGGGCAACAGGTCGATCCAGGCCCCGTCGCCCAGGACCGTCCGGCGCATCGCGGTCAACTGACTGAGGTGGAGCTCGTCGGTCTGGTCGAACAGCGAGCCCTGGAGGTGCGTGGACATGTCTCCAGCCTACTCCCTATTCGAATGTACGTTCCATTGTGATGCTCAGGGCCTGGCATCGGCCTCGGCGAGGGTGTCGTCCTCCGTGAGGACCGCGTGGATGACGTGCTCGGCGTTGGCGGCGATCACCGGATTGGTGACGCGGTAGTACGGGAGCTGGACGATCGCCATGGACAGGGCCCAGCCGCGCCCCCGTGCCCAGGTGGCGTCGTCGGCGCCCGTCGCCTGCCGGAAGGTGTTCCGCGCCTCGGCGGGGAGCAGGTTCCAGGCCGGGATGAGGTCGCAGGCCGGGTCACCGACGCCGACGGTGCCGAAGTCCAGTACGGCGTCGAGGCGGCCCCCGCGGGTGAGCAGATTGCCGGGCATCAGGTCGGAGTGGACCCACATGGGCGGACCGGTCCACGCGGGCGCGTCGAGCGCCGCCTCCCAGGCGGCCGTGGCGGCCGACGTGTCGATCGTGCCGCGCAGCTCGTCGAGCGCGGCGCGTGTGGTGGCATCGACGGTGGACAGGGGTACACCCCGGTAGGCGGTCGGCCCGTCGGGCAGCCGGACCCGGCGCAGCGCGGACACGAAGGCGCCGAGGTCGGCGGCCAGGGGCCCCGGATCGGTGAGACGGCCGGCGCGCGGGGGTTCGCCGTCGAGCCAGCGCTGCACCATCCAGGGCCACGGGTAGCCCTCGCCGGGGGTGCCGGTGGCGAGGATCTCGGGGACGGCGGCCGGGAGCAGTGGGGCGAGCCGCGGCACCCAGTGCGCTTCCTTGCCCACGTCCTCGGCGCCCCCTTCGATCCGGGGGAGGCGTACGGCCAGGTCGTCGCCGAGCCGGTACAGGGCGTTGACGGTACCCGCCGACGGGAAGTGCTTCAGGGGCAGCTCGGCCCACCGGGGGAACTGCGCGGCCAGCAGTCGTCGCACGAGCGAGGCGTCGATCGGGAACTCGCCCGGACGCATCGGGCCCCCGGGGATCGTTTGCGCTTCTGGTTCTCTGTCTGACACGGGGCCCAACTATGCCTGCGACGACGGCGGTTCGCGCCTCTTTTTCGCGGCAGGCAACCTGGCGCACGCCGCCGCCGTCTTGATCGGCAACGGGTGGGCGACGTGACAACCGCGACGGAGCACGGATTCCCGAGTGGAAATCCAGCACGCTATACGCTCCGTGTATACAAGGCATGTATACGTGAGGTGCATAGTCGAGTCGTCGGATGCCGCCGATCCGTGAAAGTCGGCCGATCGAAAGGGATCCATGTACGGCAAGGCCTTCGCCCCGGAATACCAGGGCGCTTTGACCACTCTGTCCGTGAACTCCTCGCTGACCGATGTCCTGGCGGCGGGTACCGAGCAGCTGCGCGCCGCCGAGCGCGTGGGCGCCCGTGCCGAGGCGGCCCGTTCGGGCCTGGCGGTCGCCGAGGCGCACCGCAGGCTCGGACAGGTGGCCGACGCCGACCGGGCGTGGAAGGCGAGTTACCGCACCGCCCGCGAGGCCGGGGACACCGGAGCGATGGCATGGGCGCTGTGGAGCGGCGGCACCCTGGCCCGCCAGCGCGGGGCCTTCCCGCTGGCCTGGCGGCTGCTGCGACTGGCCGCCGAACTCGGCAAGCAGGCCGGGGACGTCGTCGTACGCGGCTACTCCCTGGCGGGCATGGCGGAGACCGGCCGCATCCAGGGCGACTACGCCGCCGTGACCGCCCTGCACGAACAGCTGCTGGCCGAGGCCCGCAAGCGCGGCGAGGCCCGCCACACCGTGTGGGCCCTGGAGGGCATCGCGCAGATACACCGCAACACCGGCGCCTACGACACCGCGTACGCCATGTTCGAGGAAGCGGCCGAGATCGCCGCGCGCGCCGAGGACCGGCGCGGTCACGCCTGGGCTCTGCGCGGACTCGCGGACATCGTCTCCGTACGCGACCGGGACCCGGACCGCGCGCTGGCCCTGCTGAGCGAGGCCGAGGTGTCCTGCCGGGCGATGAACCTGTCCGGGGCGCTCGCCTACAACCACAAGATGCGCGGCAACGTCCTCTACCGGGCCGGGCGTTATGAGCGGGCCCGGGACCTCTACGCGCAGGCACTGGCGGAGTTCGAGGCGATGAGCGAGCCGCGCGGCCGGGCGCTGTCCCGGCTCGGGCTGGTCAAGTCCCTGGCCAGGCTCGGCCGCGCGCACGCCGAGACCGCCGCCGAACTCACCGAACTGGCCGAGGTGTTGGAGGGCATCGGACTGCGGCACGCCCGGGAGATGGTCGAACGGGCGCGGACGGAACTCGGCCTCACCCCGGCGGAGGGCACGGACACGGAGGCGGCCCGATGACCTCTCCCCGTACGATCCTGACGGCGCCGCCCGCCGCCCCGGAGATCCTGGCGCGCTGCCGCGAACTGGCCGCCCCGGCCCTCGCGGAGGCGATCGACGGGCTGCACCCCTGGGTGGCGGAGATGGCCGGCTACGCGCTGGGCCGCTGCGAGGTCGGCGGCGCCCCCGCGACCCACCGCCAGGGCAAGGGCGTACGGCAGGCACTCGCCGTGCTCGGGGCCGAGGCGGCCGGAGGTGCCGCCGAGGCGGGCGTGCCGGGCGCGGTGGCGGTGGAACTGCTGCACACCTTCTCGCTCCTGCACGACGACATCATGGACGGCGACGCGATGCGCCGCGGCCGTCCAGCGGTGTGGAAGGCATACGGCACCGGCCCCGCCGTCCTCGCCGGCGACGCGCTCTTCGCCCTGGCCGTCGAGACCCTCACCGCGGCGCCCGCGACCTCCCAGGCCGCGGCGGCCGTACGGCGGTTGACGAGGGCCTCGCGCGACCTGGTCCGCGGCCAGGCCGACGACCTGCTGTTCGCCCACCGCCCGTGGAGCGGCCCCGACGCGGTGAGTGCGGGGGAGTACGAGGCGATGGCGGAGCACAAGACCGGTGCCCTGCTCGGCTGCGCGCTGGCCCTCGGCGCCGGGCTGGCGGGCGCGCCGCGGGAGACCACTGCCGCCCTGGACCGCGCCGGACGCCATCTCGGGGTGGCCTTCCAGATCGCCGACGACCTGCTCGGCATCTGGGGCGATCCGGCCGTCACCGGGAAGCCGGTGCACGGTGATCTGCGGCACGGGAAGAAGACCCTCCCCGTTCTCGCAGCCCTGGCCGCGCCGGGCCGCTCCGCGCTCGCCGGACTCCTCACCTCCGCCGCCGTCCTCGACGACGGCGCCGTACGCCGGGCGGCGACCCTGATCGAGCGGGCCGGCGGCCGCTCGGCGGCCCTGGGCGCGGCGCGCCGCCATCTCACGGCGGCGGACACCCTGCTGACGGAAGCCTCCCTGGCCCCACGTCCCGCTACGGACCTGCGGACGCTCCTCTCCTCCCTCGCCCACCGCACGATCTGAAACCTGCTCGCCTCCGGCTCCCCCACTGTGGGCCGGAGGCGCTGCGACCTCGATCACATGTGCGGGTTGGTGGACCTCGCCGGGCAACCACCGCCCCCCTCGTCGCATCTGTCGGGAGGGCCCGACAGCCCCCACGGTGTTCAACGAAGCCGTGCCTCACGGCGGTTGGCGACGCCGACCGCCCCCGTTCGAAGGAACTCAGTGCGTAGACCCCACATACGCCGCGTGGCGATCGCCGTCGCGGTGACGACGGCGGCCACGCTTCCGGCGGGCCCCGCCTTCGCGGCGCCCGACTCGCCCGCCCGCTCCGCGACTTCGGCCTCCTCGCCGGTGGAGGCCGCCCGGGCCGCCGCGTTCGCCCACGCCCCGGCCACCGGTGTCGGCCCGGGTGACACCCTGCGGGCCACCGACGTCATGACGGACCCGGACGGCAAGCAGCACGTCCGCTTCGTCCGCAGCCACCGAGGGCTCCCGGTGCTCGGCGGCGACCTCGTCGTCCATCTCGGCAAGCAGTCCGCCTACCTGGGCGTGACCCGGGCCGCCGACCACGCCGTCAAGCCGGCCACGACCGAGGCGAAGCTGACGCCCCGGCAGGCCGAGCAGAAGGCCGCCGCGGCCGCCCAGGGCGACGCGGGCAGCGCCGCACTCGTCGTCGACGCCCGCGACGGCGCCGCCGCCCTCGCCTACCAGGTGCGCGTGACGGACAGCGACACCACCGAGGCCGGCGGCTCCCGCACGGTCGTCGTGGACGCGCAGAGCGGCCGGATCCGCAGCAACACCCCCGACAGCGACGAGTTCATCTCGCCGCACCTGGAGAAGACGCTTCGCGAGAAGGGCGAGACGGCGAGCCCGGCGACGGGCGTGGCCACCCAGCCGTCCGGCCTCCTCGGCGTGACGGCGGCCGCCCGCTACCCGGTCAAGGCCACCGGCAGCGGCACCTCCCTGTTCGCCGGCAAGGTGACGCTGACCACGACCCGGACCGCGCGCACCAGCTTCCTCCTCAAGGACCCCACCCGGTGGAACACCGAGACACGGGACGCCAAGGGCGCGGAACTGGAAGCCTTCTCGCGCGGCACGAAGTTCACCAGCACCACCAACAAGTGGGGCACCGGCACCACCGCCAACCGGACCACCACCGCGGTCGACGCCCAGTACGGCGTCACCCAGACGCTGGACTTCTACAAGAAGACCTTCGGCCGCAAGGGCATCAAGAACAACAGCACCGGCGCCCGCGCGATGGTCCACTTCGGCCGCAAGGTCGGCAACGCCTTCTGGGACTCGACGTGCGGCTGCATGCTCTACGGCGACGGTGACGGCGACATGTTCAAGAAGCCGCTGGTCGTCCTGGACGTCACCGGCCACGAGCTGACCCACGGCGTCGTCGACGCCACCGCCGCCCTCGAACCCACCCGGGTGGACGCGGACGGCAACCAGTACGGCGAGCCGGGCGCCCTCAACGAGTCCCTCGCCGACATCTTCGGGTCCAACGTCGAGTTCTCCGCCAACAACCCGAAGAACCCGCCCAACTACCTCATGGGCGAGAAGCTGGGCCTCGCCCAGAAGTTCCTGCGCCGCCTCGACCACCCCTCCCTGGACAAGCTGGAGGGCACCGTCGACTACTGGTCGCCCGCGGCGTACGACACCGAGGTGCACGCCGGCTCCGGCGTCTCCTCGCACGCGTACTACCTGCTCGCCGAGGGCAGTGGCCGCAAGACGATCGGCGGTGTGAAGTACGACTCGCCGACGTACGACGGCTCGCGGGTGACAGGCATCGGACGCGCCAAGGCGACCGCGATCTTCTACCGCGCGCTGACCCGCTACATGGTCTCCACGACCGACTTCCACGACGCGCGGACCGCGACCCTCAAGGCCGCCGCCGACATGTACGGGGCGACCAGCACCGAGTACCGGACGGTGGACGCGGTGTGGGCCGCCGTCAATGTCACCACCGCCAACACCCCGGCCGCAGGGCGCTGACGGACGGGACAAGAAGCAGGGGCCCCGCCATCGGGCGGGGCCCCTTTCGGCCGTTCTCCCGGCGTCAGTGCTGCTGTGCCTTCTGCGGAGTCGCCTCACTCGGCCGTACGACGACCACGCCGTCGCCCTCCAGCTTCAGCTGTACGGCCTCGCCCGAGCCGCCGCGGATCATCGAGCCGATCGACTGCGAGCGGTGCAGCGAGGTGTGGAGCTGCGCGGACCAGCCGACGACCGCGTCCGTGTCGACGTACACCGGCTGCTGCGGTGAGACGGGTATCACCAGCGGGTTGCCCTCGCAGATCAGCCCCAGTCTGCCGTGACCGCTGAAGACGCTGTTGAAGATGCCGCCGCCGGTGACGCCCGCGCCTTTCACGGTCTTTATCTCGTACGACAGCGTGGAGTCGAAGCACAGGATGTTGCGCCCGTTCACGGTGAACAGGTCGCCAGGCTCGATGTCGATGATGAAACAGTTCTGCGCCTCGTGCGCGAACCAGGCCTCGCCCTGCCCGCGTACCGTCATCAGCGGCAGTCCCTCACCGGTGACCGCCCGCTTGAGCATGCCGCCCACGCCCTGGCCCTTGCGCTCGAACTGCAGATTCCCCCGGTAGGCGATCATCGCCCCCTGGCGCGCGAGCATGTCGCCGTTGACGGCGTACTTGATCGACTTGGCGTTCTGGATGGTCATGCCCGGCGTGACGGCGGGCTGCACCATGTGGTCACTGGAAAAGAGATCACCCTTCATGCGGGCATCTTGGCCCGGAGGGTTCGGTTCCGCCAAGATCGCTGACATCCGGGGCCCGTTGGGGGGCGGTCGGCGGCTGCCGGGAACGCGCGAAGGGCCGGTCCGGCGCACCGGACCGGCCCTGGGGGGAGTCGTCAGGCGGCGCCGGCGGTGCCGACCTGGCTGTGCAGGCGGGCGACGACCTCGGTGAGCTGGGCGGCGACCTCGGCGTCGTCGACCGGGTGGGTCTCGGCGAAGCGGGTCACGGAGCCGGGAACGGAGAGCTTCAGGTCCTCCAGGACGGCGGCACCCGCGATCCCGAGGGCCTTACGGGCCTCGTCCTGCGCCCAGACGCCACCGAACTGACCGTACGCGGTGCCGACCACGGCGGCGGGCTTGCCGGTGAAGGCGCTGGCGCCGTACGGACGCGACAGCCAGTCGATGGCGTTCTTCAGGACGGCGGTGATCGTGCCGTTGTACTCCGGCGAGAAGAGCAGGAAGGCGTCGGAGCGGCCCGCGGCCTCACGAAGGGCGGTGGCGGCGGCCGGCACCTTGCCCTCGACGTCAAGGTCCTCGTTGTAGAACGGGACGTCGGCGAGCCCCTCGAACAGCTCGATCTCCGCGCCCTCCGGGGCGAGCTTGACGGCCGCCTCCGCGAGCTGGCGGTTGTGGGAGCCGGCGCGAAGGCTGCCGACGAGCGCGAGGATGCGTACGGACATGGGGAACTCCCGGGGACGAAACATTGCGGCAATAAAGCGGACCGAGGTCCGCTTGCTGGTCTGTTTAATGTTGTAGCAGCTAAACGGACCAGGGTCCAGTTGTCCCCGCCTGCCGTTACGCTGTGTTCATGTCCACCCCACTTCCGCCCTTCCCGAGAGGGCAGGAACCCTCGGGAGCCCCGGTCCCGCTGGAGCTGACCGTCGGGCCTGCCGCGCCGCAGCTCCGCGCCGATGCCGCGCGCAACCGCGCGCGGCTGCTGGAGGCCGCCACCCGCCTGGTGGAGGAGCACGGGGTCGCCAATGTCACGATGGAGGCCGTCGCCGTCGCGGCCTCGGTGGGCAAGGGAACCGTCTTCCGGCGCTTCGGTGACCGCACCGGCCTGCTGATGGCCCTGCTCGACCACACCGAGCAGCAGTTCCAGGCCGCCTTCCTCAGCGGCCCGCCACCTCTCGGCCCCGGCGCGTCACCGGCGGACCGCCTGCACGCCTTCGGCTGCCGGGTCCTGCGCGAGATCCACGACCGGCTCGACCTGTACATCGCCGCCGAGCCGGACGCCTCCCGGCGCTTCAGCTCCGCCCCGTACCGCGTCCGCTTCACGCATGTCGCCATGCTCCTGCGCGAGGCCGTGCCCGGCGCGGACAGCGTTCTCCTGGCCCAGACCCTCATGGGCTACCTGGAACCCGCACTGATCCATCACCTGACGCGACAGTGCGGGATGCCGCTCGAACGCCTGGAGTCCGGCTGGCACGACCTCGTGAAGCGGACCACCTGCCCGGTGTCCGACTAGCCTTTCGGCATCCGTCAGTTGAACGGGTCCAGCGTGACGTACGCCTGTTGGGGGTTGCCGTCGTGGACGAGGGACTCGTAGTTGCCGACGTCGTCGAAGGCGAACGCGTAGGCCTTGCCGTCGGCCATCTGCGCGTGGATCTTGCGGGCGTACTGGTTGGTCACCGTGTCCTGGTAGAAGTTCCCCGAGCTCGTGTCCGGCTGGTTGGGGTTGGTGAGAAGCGTGGAGCGGTTGAAGCCCGCGCACAGGGTCCGTGAAATGGGGCCGCGTACCAGGTCGTTGGGGGCGTCCAGCCGCTTGTAGCAACCGAAGATGCTGTCCGAGTCGGGCTTCTGGAAGCTGGTGACGACCGCTCCGGCGCTGTTGGTGAAGTTCATGACGTCACCGGAGACCCGCCCGTAGTACTTCGTGTTCGGCTGATCGGTGAACGGCGTCACCGTCAGCGTCGACGAACTGTACTTCTGCCACACGCGGTTGACGTAGTCGTCCATGACGGTGCCCGGCAGCGCGCCCGCCTCGATGCCGTGACCGGGAGCCAGCGCCCGCAGGACGGTGCCGTCGGACCGGGTCTGGATCAGATTGGCCCAGCCGCCCGGCTGGCCGCGCAGGGCGTTGAAGAACCCGGTGTAGCCGCCCGTTTTGAGGTGGCCGGTGTTCTTGGTAGTGCCGTCGGCGAGCTGGACCCCGACGGCGTACGGGGCCGAGAACATGTCGACCTGGGTGCTGTTGATCCACAGCCCGGAGTCGTTGAGCGTGTACTCGGACCAGTTGAAGAGGATGTTGCGGTTGGGGTCGCTCGGGTTCTGCACGGCCGGCTGCACCAGACCGCCGGTGGTCAGACGGAAGTCGAGCTTCTGGCCGTAGGAGAAGTAGATCCGGCCGGAGAACTTGGGCATCCGGATCGTCATCGACTGGCCGTTGGCCGGTCCCGTGATCGAGGCGTCGGGCGCGGGCGTCGGCGGATTGCCGCCGGCGGGCCAGGCATGGAACGTGCCGTTCGCGTCGGCCCAGCCCTGCTGGCCCGTCGAGAGGAGTGTTCCGAGGTCGTAGATGTAGACGGGTTCGCTGCGGCCGGAGTTGTTCGTGAACTTCAGCGGGATCGTCGTCGGGACGGCCGCGTTCGCGTCGGAGGGGGCGCCGAACGTGAGAAGCGCCGTGGTGGCGGTGGCCGCGGCCACCGCCAGGGCATGCCATTTGAGACTCCTGGGCCTTCTGGGCACTCGCTCTCTCCTTGGGTGGGGGGATTCCAACGAGGTGGATTCCGGCGGAGTGGAGCCGTCCGGTTCTCGTTGAGAGCGCTCTCAGAATTGCGGCGGGTGACGTACATGTCAACGATTCCGACAGGATAGGTCTGGTCCAACCTGCCCTGGGATGGCGTCACATGATGATGTCCGGGGCGGCATACGTGCATGGCGTCTCCACCCGCAGCGTCGATGACGGCCAGCGCTCGCGGGTGGCCCGCTCGTTGTCGGTCCACCGGACGCTGGACGCTTGACCGGGGGCCATGTCGGCCATGAAGGCGGCCTGGATGCCGCCGGACCACCAGTGGGCCAGGGGGACTTCGGTAGCGCGGGCGAGGATGCCCACGTCCTCGCTGCCGCTGGCCCGGCCGACCTGGTGCACGTTCTCCGAGCCGAGAGCGGCGCTCGGCCAACCGGCGGCGGGCAGTTTCGTTCGGGGGCCTTGACCTGGTCGAGCCCCGCCCGTCACTCGAACCGGGTCGGCGGCGCAGGTCGGCCGACGGCCAGGGCGTCAAGGCTTGCGCGGGCCTCTTCCACTATGGCCGGCGGGATGGGGCCTTCCAGCGTGAGCACGACGCGGTACTCGACGGCGGCCTCGGTGTCGTCGCCGAGGTGAGCGAGCGCGTGGCCCAGGTAGAGGTGAGCCTTGCTTGCCGCCCGGTGATAGCCGCGAGCGCCGAGCTGCCCGCGGATGCGACGCAGCACATCGACCGCCTCCCGCCAGTGGCCTTGGTTGAGATGGACGAACGACACGTGCCACGTGGCGATCAAGGCGGTGATGTCCCGTACGCTGGGCGCGATCCGGTCATGGTTGCGAGGATCGGCGAGGGCGTGCATCACCTCCCCATAGGTCTCGATGGCGTCCTGCACGCGGCCGGCCTTCCGCAGCACCGTGATGTTCACGTTGGCGGCCTGGAGGTATCCGCCTATTTCGTCGGCCTCGGCGAACAGCTCCATGGCACGGAGAAGGTTGTGGACGGCGGCCGACACGTCGTCGACCGCGGCCTGTAGCCAGCCGAGATACATGTGCGCCTGTGCTTGCTGGACGACGTCCCCGCAGGCCGTGGCGAGACCGAGTGCCGACGTGGCGGCGGCGACCGCCTCGTCATGGCGGCGTTCGCACTGCCAGTAGACCCATGCGAGGTAGCTACGGTGGCTGGCTTCCACGGCGGGGTCGCCCAGGGCCGCACTGGCCTGGGCAGCGCGTTCGTAGATCTCGGTCCAGTGGCCCCAGGACACCCAATTCTCGGAAAACCAGTGCATGGCTCCGGCGACCTCGGTGACCCTGGCGTGCTCGCCGCACTCGACGGCCTCGCGGAACGCCGCCAGCCAATTGTCGGCCTCCGCCTTGAGCCAGCCCCGTGCCTGCTCGGGGTCGTCCAGAGAGACCAGGCAGCTGGTGTCCGGCGGCGGCGCACCGTAGCCAGGCTCGTACCAGCGGCCGGCGACCATTGCGGTGTCCAGCAGCCAGGACCGCAGACGGGAGCCGGCCGCGGCCGACTCCTCCTCGCTCTCCTCCGTCCGGTGCCGGGACCGCGCGTACAGGCGCAGCAGGTCGTGGAAGCGGTAGCGGTCGTCGCGGGAGGTCATCAGCAGTCCCGCCTCCAGCAGTTCCTCCAGCAGGTCTTCGGCGTCGGGCAGCGACACACCCGCGAGGACGGCCGCCAGCGGCATGCTGAAATCACCTCCCGGCACCAGCGACAGCAGCCGGAACGTCCGGGCGGCGCCAGGTGCCAGACGCGAGTACGAAAGGGAGAACGCGGAGTTGACGCGCAGGTCACCGGCGCTGAGCACGTCCAGCCTGCGATCCTCGTCGGCGAGCCGGGTGGCGAGCCGTCGCAGACTCCAGTTCGTGCGGGTGGCCGCCCAGTTCGCCGCCACCCGCAAAGCCAGGGGCAGATGCCCACACAGCTCGGTCACCGAGCGTGCGGCTGCGAGTTCCGCGTCCACGCGGCCGTCGCTGACGATGGCACGCAGCAAGGAGGTGGACTCCTGCTCGGTCAGTGCACCGAGTTCCACGCGCTGCACGCTCTCCAGGCCGGCGAGGGTGCGGCGGCTTGTCACCACCACCAGCACACCCCCCTCGCGTGGCAGCAGGGGCCTGACCTGCGCCTCGCTACCAGCGTTGTCCAAGACCAGGACCGCACGCAGTCCGGCTGTGGTCACGTGGTAGAGCGCCAGACGCTCCTCAGCGCTCAGGTGCGCCGCGTGGACGTCCCATGCGCCCAGCAAGCGCAGTACCGCCTCCTCCGCCGACAGGGGCTGCTCCTCCAGACCTCGCATGTCCAGCAGGAACCCGCCGTCCGGAAAGGAGGACGCGAACTCCTCGGCAAGCCGGACCGCCAGGGTCGTCTTCCCGCTGCCCGGCGCACCGAACACCACCGCCACCGGCGGTGCGGCGGCACCCCTTCCCTGCTCATCAGGCTCTTTTTCCTCGGCGGCCCGCTGCGCCAGGGCACGCAGCTCGGCCAGTTCCGCATGCCGGCCGACGAAGTCCCGGACCCCTCTGGGCAACGCATAGGGTGACGATTTTGCCGACGGAGAGGCTTTTGCGGCAGGCCGGGCCACTCGGGCCGCGGCCAGCAGTTCGTCGTGCGCCGCGTCGTCCAACCGCAGACCCTGCGCCAACGCGGTGACCGTTCCCCGGTGCGGGCGCAGGCTCCGCCCGCGCTCCATGTCGCCTATCGCGCGCCCCGAAACACCCGAGGCCTCCGCCAACTCCTCCATGGTCAAGCCACGGCTGTGCCGCAACTCCCGCAGCAGCCGACCGAACGACGACCCGCCGGGGACGCGCGCCACCTGGTTCACAGCCACTCTCCAGCAAAAGCGATTCCACTGTCCCGGATCCCGTCGGCGGTCGCCCCGATCCCCAAAACTCCTCCGCCTCCCCAGCCGCCACCACGGCCCTACAGGCCCCAGGGGACCGAGACCTATCCGTGACGGCAGAAAACCGACCATCCCGCATGCAGCATACGATCCTGCGCACGGAAGACCGAAAGCGCCCGCTACGCTGGGTGATCAGTCGCTGCTGTGTCGGCGGTGATAAAGGCCCTCCGTTCGTGACTCCACTACCCCGCGAACGGCGTGGCCTCATCCTCCGCCGATCGGCATGAAGACCTTCCCGAGTCCAGGAGCAACTCAGAACTACCACCGGACCGGAGCGCCCCTCCCGCCGAGGATGCACGACCACGCGTGATCGGGACGATCCACCCTGCGCGGGCGACACCGCGTTGGCATGGCGCGGAGTTCTTCCTGTATTTCTCCCTGGTCGTTCCTGCGCGGCTGCGATGTGATCAAGCAGGTGACCCGACGCCCTCAAGTTGCTCCCTTCTGCGATAGAGGTGCCGTACGCGGATTTCTGCGCAGCGGCTCCGTAACGCCCGTGGCCGCTGCGCGGCCCTACGACCTCGCTATGGAGTTGCCGTGTCGTTGATTCTTTCGACCTCTGTCCTGTCCCCGTCGGATCGAGCTGATTTCTGGCATGACGCCGTATCGAGAAACCCCATCCGCCCCCAGCCTCCCCGCCGCTTATCTGCAAAGCGTCGAACGCTGCTCAGCCGATCCGCGTGCGTAGGTGCTCCAGTGCCGCCCTCAGCGCGTCCTCGGCCGCGATGGCCACGTCGGGCTCGACACCGGCGCCTTCCCAGTTGGTGCCGGTGACCGGGTTGATCGAGCGGGCGGTGGGAACGGTCACGGTAACGTGCGGGGCGACCGGAATACGAGCCGTAGGGTGGGCGCCACCGCGGGTGGTCTGGCCGATCAAGGTGGCGCGCCCCAGCACCTTCAGGTTGTACGCCAGCTCCTCTCCGCCGGAGAAGGTGAGGTCGCTGGTCAGTACGGTGACCGGGCGGTCCAGGTAGCGCGGTGTGGCCAGGTGCCCGAGGGTCCAGTACTGGCGGGTCAAGCCAGTGGCCCGCTCGTAGATGTCGTTCAGGTGCACCCCGTCGTCAGCGAAGAAGTAGCTGCACCACAACTGCACGCCCTCCGGTGAGCCGCCCCGACACTGCCGCAGGTCGATGACCAATGCCGCGGTGGTAGCGAGCAGTTGCATGGCGGCAGCGATCGCGGGACCACCCAGATCGGCGGGGGCGATCATGCGCAGGTCGAGATAGCCGATGTTGTCGTCGAACTGCTCCACCCGCCGGATGCCGTAGTTGCTCTCCCTGGCGTACTGCGCGAAACGAGCGCGAGCGACGTCCTCCGGCTCCTCGTCCATCGACTGTGGTTCCTCGGTCCACAACAACCGCAAATGTCTGTCCGGACAGACATTCTGGAGGTCGTCCGTGACTCGCTCGCACAGCTCCCGCACGTCCAGGTCCTGATATGCGCCTTCGTCCAGCCGACGCCGGATCGCCGCGTCGATGGCAGCCGTCTTTTCGGGGAACACGTAACCGGCGGTGATCTGGGCCAGCGCGGCTTCGAGTATCTCGTGATGAGTCGTCATGCGCGCGATGGTAGGTCCGGGTCGAACATGTGCCCAACGGATTTCACGGCCGCTTCTTCACATGCTCCGCTCACCGACTTCCTCGGCGATACGACCCCTCAGCACCGGACGCTGTGCGACGGCCCGGTGGAGACCGCCCGCCTCATACGGACCGCCTATCTGCGCAACCTCTCAGCGCCAACACGTACATGCAGTCGAGCACACATGGCCGCGACCGGGGTCATCGGGCTCTGCGCGAACATCCTGGCCGTGCTGCTCGCCCCACCCGAGGCCAACCGGACCGCGGCCGGCCTGATCAGCGGTCTGACGTCGACCACGGCGGTCCCGGCCACGCCTGCCCGAGATGCTGCTGGTCGGCGCTGGTGTGGCGGGTCCCGGTGGCGGGGCAGTAGGGGAGCCCGCTACTCCCGCGGCGGCACCATCGCCGCACGGCCCGCCCTGGCCGCGGTGCGGGCGGCTGCCCACGCCGCCGAGGGACAACTGGCTATTGCCCTTGTCGCCCCCGCGAGGGTGCTCGGCCCCGACGGGCACGTGCTGTGCGCGCTTTTGGGACCGCCCCGCCGGCCGGAGGCGAACCCTTCTGAACAGAACCCGCCCGGACCCCAGGTCCGAGCCGGTCGGCCTTCAGCCCGTCCGCGGCGCTACGAGGCACTGCTCCCGGCCAGCGAAGGCGAGTTGACGGCTCCCAGCGGATTCCGGGAGCGGTCCGCGACCGGCACGGTCACCACCGGAACCGTCGCGTGCCGCAGGCACTCACGGCCCACCGGGCCGACCGAGGCCAGTCCGAAGCGCCCGTGCGCCTTGCGTCCCAGGGCCAGCAACAGGGCGCCGCACGCCTGTTGGAGCAGCACGCGAGCGGGCGGCCCCTCCACCACGACGTGGCGCACGGTGCCGTCGATCCTGGGCCCCAGGGCCTCGCGCACGCTGGCGGCGAGGATCTGGGCCGCGCGATCGCGCTCCTGGGCGACCGTCGGACCAGCGGGTGCCGGAGCGTAGGGCGCGTGTCCGCTCGTGGCCGGTTCCCAGGCGTGCACCGCGACGAGATCCGTGTGCAGGACTTCCGCCTGGTCGGCCGCCCAACGCAGGGCGGCCATCGACGCCTCGGATCCGTCGACGCCCACCACGATGTCGTTGCCGTCGGTGTGTTCCGTCATGGCAGCCTCCCTGCGTTCCGTCATGGCAGCCTCCCTGCGTTCCGTCATGGCAGCCTCCCTGGTCGGCCTCTTGTGACCACGGTGCGCCGGATACGGCAGCCGTGGCGTGGGCCGACGGGGCCCTGTCCATGCCCAACGGTCCCTTGCGCCGGCCCCGGAGGGCCGGGACGGGTGCCGCGGTCAGGACGAGGCTCCCGGTTCGTCACTTCCCTGGTCGAGCCGGAACGGCGGATACACGTCGGTGAGGAGTGCCGCGTAGGCAACCACGCGCAGGACCCACCGGTTGAGCCCGATCACCAGGTCGAACAGACCGCGCGGGTAGCGCCCGGTGGCGGCCAGCGAGACCCCGGCGAACAGGGCGAGCAGTGCGATGAGCCCGCCCGACGTCCAGGGCACCTTGAGCCCGCCGAGAAGGAAGGCCAGGATCAGGTGGTGCGGAACGGCCAGGAGCCACCACTTCACCAGGACGAGACCACGGGACAGTTTCTCCGGGTATGCCACGTCCCAGTGTGTGGGGTAATCGGGTACGTCGGCGAGAGTGAAGGGCGGGTAGCGGTCGGTGGCCAGGGTGCCGTACGCGTAGTAGGCAACGCGCCAACTCCATCGCAGCACACCGGTGTTGAAGTCGAACAGCGGGCGCGGGTAGCGGCCGGTGAACAGCCTCCCGCGGTTCGATGAAACCGTGAGAGGTACTCGACAGACAGAGGGGGGTGAACACCGTGGGCACGACCTTGACACCGGAGTTCTGGAGGCAGTTCGCTGTCCTGCTGTTGATCGCGACAGCGGTCACCCTCGTGCTCAGCGCCGCACTCGACGCGCTCGTGCTGCGGATGCGCGGCCGCCGGACACCGCAGCGGCCGCCGGTCACACCGGTCGTTCGCACGCACCGGCCGGCCCGGCGGACACCCGTCCACCACTGACACACCGTTCGTGAAGAGCTGAACCCCTGCGCATCGCCCAGGGCGGCAACGCGCACGTGCACCGGGGCGAGCGGCCCGACGCGGACGTCGAGCGGGCGGACAGCGTCCGGGCCGCCGCCGCGCCCGCCCTGCCGGCCCACGAGCACGAGTTCGTGGGCCGGCAGGGCGACTGACTCCATGTCACCTGCTCGCGACAAGAGTGTGGCGGACCGGCGTTGAGCGCCCTTTGGTTCGGCGCCCAGCCCCGGGTCCTGACCGGTCGCCGGCCGGAGCGTTTCCTTCATCACGTCCGGCCCGGACGCCGGGTCACCGCGCTGGTCACCCATGTCCTTGTGCGCGGCGGCCTTCGTGGATCGCGCAGTGGCCGCCGGCCAAGCACCTCTCGGGCGGGTCGCTGAGCATGTCGTCCAACCCGTTCGCGGACCACCACCTCATCTACGCCGTCGTCATCATCGCCCTCGCGGCCGCTGGCGCCGGCACCACCTGGGGCCTGGGAAAGCTCTGGGCGCGGCTGCCGTTCGTCAGCGACGACGGCCGGCTGCGCTGACCGCAGGAAAGTCGGCGGGTCCTCGTGACAGGGCCCGCCGTGCGGCTGCCCATTGGGCCGAACGGCCCCTGTCGGGGACCTGCAGCCCCTGCTGCGGGAACCCCTGCGTCATGAAGCTGGAATCAGACATCCGTTCAGGAGGAAAACTATGGTCCGCACTGTTGTTGCAGGTCTCGACGGTTCGTCCGAAAGCCGTGCCGCCGCCGAATGGGCGGCCCGCGAGGCGAAGTTGCGCGGTCTGCCGCTGAAGCTGGTCCAGGTCTGGGAGCCGGTGCCGGCGCCGATGGCGCAGGCACCGCTGCTCGGCGCCGAGACCCACCAGCACTGGACCGAGCGAATTCCCCGCGAGGCGGCCGAAGGCATCCGGCTGCGCCACCCCGGCGTGGACGTGACCGTGGAGCAGATGACCGGCGCGCCCGCGGACGCGCTGGTGTCCGCGGCGAAGGACGCCGAACTGCTGGTCCTCGGCTCCCGCGGCCTGAGCGGCGTCGGCGGTTTCCTCGTCGGTTCCGTCGGCTTCTCCGTCGTCGCGCACGCCGAGCTGCCTGTCGTCCTGGTCCGGGCCGACGAACAGACCGCCGACGAGGACGAGACGGACCCGGCGGGCATCCCGTCGGCCGCCACCCCGTATCGGCCCGTGGTCCTCGGCCTCGACGCCGACGCCCCCGCCGACGCGGTGATCGAGTTCGCGTTCGCCGAGGCTGCCCGGCGCGGCACCAGCCTGCGGGTCGTCTACGGCTGGAACCTGCCGCCGTACTACGCCTACGGCCTCGCGATGGACGCGGGCCTGAACGACGAGCTCTCCCGCGAGGAGACCACGGCCCTCACCGAGGCCCTGCGCCCCTGGCGGCGGAAGCACCCCGCCATCGAGGTCGTCCTGGAGCCCCGCGTCGGCAGCGCGGCCACCCACTTGGTGGACGCCTCCCGCGAGGCCTGTCTGGTCGTCATCGGCCGTCGGATCCGCCGCGGCGCGCTCGGCGCCCACATCGGCCCGGTCGCCCACGGCGTCCTGCACCACGCCACCGCCCCGGTGGCCGTCGTCGCACACGACTGAGCCACGACCCACCCCCGTCCCTCCCCCTGAGGAGCAGCAGTCATGAAGGCAGCCGTTGTACGAGCCTTCGGTGAACCCCTGGTCATAGAGGACCGCCCCGACCCCGAGCCCGGCCCCGGCCAGGTCCGCGTCCGTGTCGAGGCCTCCGGACTGTGCCACACCGACATCCACGCCGCCCACGGCGACTGGCCCGTCAAGCCCAACCCGCCGTTCGTGCCCGGCCACGAGGGCGTCGGCCTCGTCGAGAGGCTCGGCGACGGCGTCGCGCACCTCTCCGTCGGCCAGCGCGTCGCGGTGCCGTGGCTCGGCAAGGCCTGCGGGCGGTGCGAGCACTGCCTGTCCGGCTGGGAGACGCTGTGCGAGCAGCAGATCAACACCGGGTACGGCTGCGACGGCGGGTACGCCGAGAAGATGCTGGCCTGGGCCGACTTCGCCCAGCCGGTACCTGACGGCGTGACCGCCGTGGACGCCGCCCCGCTCACCTGCGCCGGCGTGACCACCTACAAGGCCCTCAAGGTCGCCGGCGTGCGGCCCGCCCAGCTCGTCGCGATCTCGGGTGTCGGCGGGCTCGGCCACCTGGCGGTGCAGTACGCGAAGATCGCCGGGGCCAGCGTCGCCGCGATCGACGTCACCGACGAAAAGCTCGAACTCGCCACCGCACTCGGCGCCGACCTGGTCATCGACGCCCGCAAGGACGACGTCGGCGAGGTCCTCAAGCGGCACGGCGGCGCGCATGCGGCCATCGTGCTCGCGGTCAACGAGGCCGCCTTCGCCGCCGTCAACTCCGGTCTGCGGCGCGGTGGGAAGCTCGTCATGGTCGCCCTGCCCGCGCACGGCACGATCCAGGTCCCGATCTTCGACACCGTGCTGAACGGCACCTCGGTGATCGGCTCGATCGTCGGCACCCGGCAGGACCTCGCCGAGGTCTTCCAGCTGCACGCCACAGGACGGACCAAGGTTGTCTCCGAGACCCGCCCGCTGACCTCCGTCAACGAGTCCATCGCCGACGTGCTGCGCGGCGAGATCAAGGCCCGGATCGTCTTCGACCTCGGTACGGGACGGTGACCACGATGACACTCCCGATCGTCGTCGGCGTCGACGGCTCCGAGCCCAGCCTGCGGGCCGTCGACTGGGCGGCCGACGAGGCCGCCGTGCGCGGACTGCCGCTGCGGCTGGTGTACGCGTCGCTGTGGGAGCGGTACGAGGGCAGCTCGCTCGCCGAGGACGTCGGCAAGCCGTCGGAGCAGGTGCGGGCCGAGGACATCGTGGCGACCGCCGCCCGGCGCGCTCGCCGGCGTCAGCCCGACGTGAAGGTCTCCACCGACGTGCTGTCCGAGGAACCCGAGTACGTGCTGGTGCGCGAGAGCCGGAGCGCCTCGGCTCTGGTGACGGGCACCCGCGGCCGCAGCGGCCTGGCCGAGGCGCTGCTGGGCTCGGTGAGCCTGACCGTGGCCGGACACTCGCAGTGCCCGGTGATCGTCGTCCGCGGCAACCACGACAACCAGGCACGGACCGGAACGCACGGCCGAGTCGTTCTGGGCGTCGGAGAGAGGCCGGCAGGCTCGGCGGCGGTGCGCTTCGCCTTCGAGGAGGCGCGGCGGCGCCGGGTGCCGGTGGACGTCGTACGGGCCTGGCGCTGCCCCGCGCACGAGTCCACCGACCATCCGCTGATGGCCGGAGAACCGGCCCGGCTGCACGAGCAGCAGGCGGTGGAGGCCCTGGAAACGGCGCTCCAGGACGTTCCCGCCGACGTCGAATCGCACCGCCGTATCGTCGAGGGCCACGCCCGGACCGTGCTCGTGGACGCCTCGCGCGACGCCGACCTCCTGATCGTCGGAGCCAAGCGCCGCCCTGGGCACTACGGGCTCCAGCTGGGCCGAGTGGCCCACGGAGTGCTGCACTACTCCGCCTGCCCGGTCGTCATCGTGCCCGAGCAGGGATGAGCACGGTGACCGGCTGCTCGGAGACTCACCGCAGGGTCGGGGACGTAGGGCTGCGGATCGCGCGGCGGGCGCTCCCGGCCTCGCACCCACGCCTGCGATGTCCCCAACTCCGTCTGTGGGAACAGTAGTTCCCTCTCGTACGCCCTGCGCGGCAGCGCCTCCGCCTCTTGTCGGCCATGCCGCCTGCACTGCCCGTTGCCCCACGCCGATGACTTCCGGAGCCTCTGATGCCCAAGGTCGAACACCAGGACGCCACCGCTCTTTCCGTACCTTCCGACGACGAACTGCGCGCTCTTGACGCCCACTGGCGCGCCGCCAACTACTTGGCCGCCGGACAGATCTACCTGATGGCGAACCCGCTGCTCGCCGAACCCCTGAAGCCCGAGCACATCAAGCCGCGACTGCTGGGCCACTGGGGTACCTCGCCCGGCCTCAACCTCGTGTACACCCACCTCAACCGGGTGATCAAGGCGCGCGGCCTGGACGCGCTGTGCGTGTGGGGACCCGGCCACGGCGGCCCGTCCGTGCTCGCCAACTCCTGGCTGGATGGCAGCTACAGCGAGACCTACCCGGACGTCTCGCGCGACGCGGCGGGGATGGAGCGGCTCTTCAAGCAGTTCTCCTTCCCGGGCGGCGTGCCAAGCCACGTGGCGCCGGAGACCCCTGGGTCCATCCACGAGGGGGGCGAGCTTGGGTATTCCCTCGCGCACGCGTACGGCGCCGCCTTCGACAACCCGGACCTGCTGGTCGCCTGCGTGATCGGCGACGGCGAGGCGGAGACCGGCCCGCTGGCCGCCGCCTGGCACTCCAACAAGTTCCTCGACCCCGTCCACGACGGCGCGGTCCTGCCGATCCTGCACCTCAACGGCTACAAGATCGCCAACCCGACGGTCCTGTCCCGGCTCCCGGAGTCCGAACTCGACGAACTCCTGCGGGGATACGGCCACGAGCCGATCCACGTCACCGGCGACGACCCGGCCCAGGTGCACCGGGCGATGGCCAAGGCCTTCGACCAGGCACTGGACCGTATCGCTGTGATGCAGCGGACGGCCCGCGAGGACGGCGTCGCCGAACGCGTGCACTGGCCCGTGATCGTGCTGCGCACCCCGAAGGGCTGGACCGGCCCCGCCGAGGTCGACGGCGTCCCCGTCGAAGGTACCTGGCGCGCACACCAGGTCCCGCTGGCGGAGGTGCGCGAAAACCCCGAACACCTGCGGCAGTTGGAGGCGTGGCTGCGCTCGTACCGGCCCGAGGAGCTCTTCCGCGCGGACGGCCGGCCGGTTGCGGACGTCCTCGCCTGTGTCCCCGACGGCACGAAGCGGCTCGGTGCCACCCTGCACGCCAACGGCGGGCTCCTCGTCCGCGACCTCCCCATCCCCTCCCTGGACGCCTTTGCGGTGCCGGTCGAGAAGCCGGGCACCACCCTGCACGAGCCGACCAGGATCCTCGGCGACCTTCTCGAACAGGTCATGCACGACACCTCCCACCGCCGCGACTTCCGGCTGGTCGGCCCCGACGAAACCGCCTCCAACCGTCTCCAGGCCGTCTTCAACTCCAGCGGCAAGGCCTGGCAGGCCGAGCACCTGCCGGTCGACGAACACCTGGACCGGCACGGCCGCGTCATGGAGATCCTCTCCGAACACACCTGCCAGGGCTGGCTGGAGGGCTACCTCCTCACCGGCAGGCACGGATTGTTCTCCTGCTACGAGGCGTTCGTGCACATCGTCGACTCGATGGTCAACCAGCACATCAAGTGGCTCAAGACGTCGAGGGAGCTGGCGTGGCGTGCCCCGATCGCCTCCCTCAACTACCTGCTCACCTCACACGTCTGGCGCCAGGACCACAACGGCTTCTCGCACCAGGACCCGGGCTTCGTCGACCACGTCCTCAACAAGAGCCCCGAGGTCGTACGCGTCTACCTCCCGCCGGACGCCAACACCCTTCTCTCGGTGGCCGATCATGTCCTGCGCAGCCGCGACTACGTCAACGTCGTCGTCGCCGGCAAGCAGCCGTGCTTCGACTGGCTCTCCATGGACCAGGCCCGCGACCACTGCGCCCGCGGCGCCGGCATCTGGGAGTGGGCGGGCACCGAGAACGGCGGGGAACCGGACGTCGTCCTGGCCTGTGCCGGCGACGTGCCCACCCAGGAGGTGCTGGCCGCAGCCCAGTTGCTGCGCCGGCATCTGCCCGAGCTCGCCGTCCGCGTCGTCAACGTCGTCGACATGACCCGGCTGCTGCCCCGCGACGAGCACCCGCACGGAATGGGCGACTTCGAGTACGACGGGCTCTTCACCACCGACAAGCCGGTCATTTTCGCCTACCACGGCTACCCCTGGCTGATCCACCGGCTCGCCTACCGCCGCACCGGCCACGCCAACCTGCACGTCCGCGGCTACAAGGAGTCCGGTACCACGACCACCCCGTTCGACATGGTCGTCCGCAACGACCTCGACCGCTACCGCCTGGTCATGGACGTGATCGACCGTGTCCCCGGCCTCGGCGTGCGCGCCGCCGCCGTCCGCCAGCAGATGGCCGACGCCCGCACCCGCCACCACGCCTGGATCCGCGAACACGGCACCGACCTGCCCGAGGTCGCCGGCTGGACCTGGAACGCCTGAAACCCCCTACCCCACAAAGGAGTTCATCGCCATGACCGTACGCGTCGGCATCAACGGCTTCGGCCGGATAGGCCGCACCTATCTGCGCGCGGCACTCGACCGTGCCGAGGCGGGCACCCAGGACGTCGAGGTGGTCGCGATCAACGACATCACCTCGCCCGCCATCTTGGCCCACCTCCTGGAGTACGACTCCACGTTCGGGCGTATCGGACGGGAGGTCAGCCACGACGACAGCTCGATCACCGTCGACGGTCGGCGCATCGCCGTCACTGCCGAACGCGATCCGGCCGCCCTGTACTGGTCCGACTACGGCGCGGGCATCGTCGTCGAGTCCACCGGCCGCTTCCGCGACCGCGACGCCGCGGCCCTTCACCTCAAGGGCGGTGCCCACACCGTGCTGCTCTCGGCCCCGGGCAAGAACGTGGACGCCACCATCGTCATGGGTGTCAACGACGACACCTACGACCGGCACAGCGACCGGATCGTTTCGGCGGCGTCCTGCACCACCAACTGTGTCGCCCCGATGGTGAAGGTGCTTCACGAGACCTTCGGCATCGACCGCGGCATGATGACCACCATCCACGGCTACACCAACGACCAGACCTTGCTCGACGGCCCGCACAAGGACCTGCGCCGGGCCCGTTCGGCGGCCCTGAGCATCATTCCGACCAGTACCGGGGCCGCCCGCGCGGTCGGGCTGGTGCTACCGGAGCTGGCCGGCGCCCTGGACGGCATCGCCGTGCGCGTACCGGTGGAGGACGGGTCGCTCACCGACCTCGCGGTGGTGCTGAACCGCGAGACGACGGCGGAAGAGGTCAACGCCGCTTTCGCCGAGGCGGCTAACGGCCCGTTGAACGGCATAGTCCGTGTCTCGAAGGCCCCGATCGTCTCCCGCGACGTCATCGGCGACCCCGCGTCCTGCGTCTTCGATCCGGCGCTCACGCAGGCGCACGGCACCCTGGTGAAGGTCTTCGGCTGGTACGACAACGAGTGGGGCTACACCAACCGCCTCCTCGACCTCACGGCGCTGGTCGCCGACGACTGAGCACGACCGTGAGAGGCCCCGTGCTGTGGGCCTGTGCGGCGGGGTCCTGAGGGCCGAAAGGCCCCACGGTCCGCCCCCAGGCAGCCCATGGGGCCTCGCTGCGTTCCGCGGGACGCTCGAAGTGTCGAAGAACCCTGGAGGAGACCCGTGATGACGGACGACGCACTCAGCCGACCCACCGTCGGTCGCCACGGCGACCGCCGTGGGGACCTGGGCCTGGGTGGAGACCGAGGACGACGCCGTCCTCGCCGCCGATCGGCTGCGCGGCGCCGACGGCCGGGTGGTCATGAAGGGCCACTGGCCGGGCCTGTTGCACAAGAGCGAACAGCACGCCGTTCACCTCGACCTGCGCGGTGACCTCCAAGTGCGCGCCGCCTTCCGGGACTTGGAAACCCGGTTCGCCGGACTGCTGACGGGTGTGGTCGTGCAGCCGCTCGCCGAGCGCGGGACCGAGCTGTTCGCCGGCGTCGTCCCAGGTCTTCGGACCGCTCGTCCTGTTCGGCCTCGGCGGCACCGCGACCGAGATCCTCGCCGATCACACCGCCCGGCTCGCCCCGCTCACCGACCGCGACGTGCACGACCTGATCACGGGCCCGCGCTGCGCCCCGCTCCTCTTCGGCGCGCACGGCAGCCGGCCTGTCGACCTCGCGGGCCTCGAACAGCTGCTGCTGCGGCTGTCCCGGATGGCGAGCGACCTGCCGCAGCTGGCCGAGGCCGACTTCAACCCCGTACTCGCGGCACCAGGCGGAGTCTCCGTCCTCGATGCCCGCGTGCGCCTGCTGCCCAGCAGGCCGCAGGACCCGTATCTGCGCCGACTTCGCTGAGGAGGGAACACCATGAAGCACAACAAGGTCGGCTCCGTGATGACCACGGAGGTTGTCCGTGCCACCTACGGAACGCCGTTCAAAGAGGTTGCACGACTGCTCGGCGAGCACCGCGTCAGCGGCCTGCCCGTGGTCGACGAGGACGACCGGGTCGTCGGAGTCGTCTCCGAGACGGACCTGATGGCCCACCAGGCCGAGGCACCCGACCCGTACGGGCCGAAGAAGCGGTTCCGGTTCGCCGAGCTGACGCGCAGCGCCAGGCAGCGGGCCGCGAAGGCCACGGCCCGCACCGCCGGTCGGCTGATGACCGAGCCGCCCGTCACCGTGCACGCCGACGACACCATCGTCGAGGCGGCCCGGACCATGGCGCAGCATCGTGTGGAGCGGCTGCCCGTCCTGGACGAGGAACAGCGGCTCGTCGGCATCGTCACCCGCCGCGATGTGCTCCAGGTCTTCCTGCGGCCGGACACGGAGATTCGTGACGAGGTGGTCGAAGAGGTGCTGGTGCGTGCCCTTTGGCAGGCGCCGCGCAGCATCGACGTCTCCGTGGTGGAGGGCGTCGTCACGCTCTCCGGCCAGATGGAGCGCAAGAGCGAGACGGAGATCGCCGTCTCCATGACCCGTCGGACCGACGGTGTCGTCGCGGTCGTCGACCACCTCTCCTACCGGCGGGACGACTCGCGCATCCAGCCCGACGAGCAGAAATACCACGGTGTCACCGAAAACTGGGTGCACCACCTGTGAAGCGCGAGGAGGCGGAGCGTCATGCCACCAGCGTGCTGGTCGCCTACGGGACGGCGAACGGATCGACCGCGCAGCTCGCCGAGGCCGTGGCCGAGGTCCTTCGCAAGGGGGGACTCATCCCCGACCTGTTGCCTGCCAGGTGCGTCGTGGACGTGACGCCGTACGACGCGGTGGTGCTCGGCAGTGGGCTGTACGCCGGCCGCCGGCACCGCGACGCCCGCCGGTTCGTGAGCCGGCGCGGCCGCCAACTGGCCGAGCATCCAATGTGGTTGTCCAGCAGCGGTCCGCTGGACTCCTCGGCATCGCAGCGGGACATCCCCGCCCGTGCGCGGCGTACGACGCACCATGGTCCGGCTTGATGCCAGGAGCCAGGTCACCTTCGGTGGCTGTCTGGAGGAGGGAGCTAGGGGACGCATCGGCCGGATCCACCCCCCCCGCGTGTGACTGGACGCCGAAGGCTGCCTCGCGCCCGCTCCCGCCGACCAGGCGCGGCTCCAGGGTGTGGTGCTGGGCGCATGGACCAGCGGGACGCCGAGTGGGCGCACGTCGGCCCGCAGTGGGGCCACGGGACCGGCTGACGACCACTCCCGCGTCAACGACCACTCCCGCGTCTACGACCACTCCCGCGTCAACGGTCAGCAGATGCGCGGGAGTTGCTCGCCGAGCGGCATCTCCACGATGCGCCGTGCGCCGACCAGGGTCCGCAGTGTCACCCGCCCCCGCGGCCCCTCCCGGAGTACCTCGCCGATCCGTACGGCCCGTGCCCCCTCGGGAACCGACCGCATCGCGGCCAGCGCGCTCTCGGTCGAACCGGCGTCCACGAAGGCGACCAGACAGCCCTCGTTGGCGACGACCAGCGGGTCCAGGCCGAGCAGATCACAGGCCGAAGCGACCGCCTCGGGCACGGGAACCGCGTTCTCCTCGATCTCGACGGCAGCGGACGAGTCACGGGCGATCTCGTTGAGCGCCGCGGCGAGCCCGCCCCGGCTCGGATCGCGCAGCACGTGCACGGTGTCCCCGAGCGGCGCCAGGGCCCGCACCAGCCGGTGCAGCGGCCGGGAGTCGGAGGCGATGTCGCCCTCGAAGCCGAGGTTCTCGCGGGTGCTGAGCACGGTCGTGCCGTGCAGTCCGATCGGCCCCGACAGCAGTACGGCGTCCCCGGGCCGGGCCGACGCGGCGGACGGCGCCAGCAGTTCGTGCCGTTGTCCGACGCCGGTGGTGTTGATGAACAGCCGGTCGGCCGCACCGCGCCCCACGACCTTGGTGTCCCCGGTGATCACGGGCACACCGACGTCCTGGGCGGCCTTGCCCAACGACTCCATGACGGCCCGGAGTTCGGCCAGCGGCAGCCCCTCCTCGATGATCAGGGACACCGACAGCGCGAGCGGCCAAGCGCCCCGCATCGCCAGGTCGTTGACCGTGCCGTGCACGGCGAGGGACCCGATGTCCCCGCCGGGGAAGAACAGCGGGCTGACGACGAAGCTGTCCGTGCTCATCACCAGCCCGGGGTGTCCGGGCAGCAGCGCCGCGTCCTCCAGAGGTCCGGTGCCGCCGCCGACGGCGGGCAGCACCAGTTGGTCGAGCAGTTCCCCGGTGAGCCGGCCGCCGGCGCCGTGGCCGAGCAGGACGACCTCGTCCTCGTGGGCGGGGGTGGGACATTGGACGTTCATGCCGTGCTCCTCGTGGGCGTGCGTCCGGCCGTGTGGAAGGCGGCGCAGGTGCCCTCGGACGACACCATGGGGGCGCCGAGGGGACGACGGGGCGTGCAACGGGTGCCGTACGCGGCGCAGTCGGTGGGCAGCCGGGCCCCGGTGAGGACGGCGCCGGCGATGCACTCCGGGTCCTCGACCGGGCACAGCCCGCCCACGTCGAAGCGACGGGCGGCGTCGAACTCCCGGTACTCCTCCGCGAGTTCGAGCCCGCTGTCGGGCAGCTCGCCGATACCGCGCCAGGCCCGGTCGGTCACCCGGAACACCCGGCGGACCGTGTCCTGCGCCGCGGTGTTGCCCGCCCGCCGAACTGCCCGCACATACTGGTTCTCCACCTGGTACCGGCCCGACTCCAGCTGCCGTACGGCCATGAGGATGCCCTCCAGCAGATCCAGCGGCTCGAACCCCGTGACCACGATGGGCACTTGGTACCGGGCGGCGATCGGCTCGTACTCGCGCCAGCCCATCACCGCGCACACGTGCCCGGCGGCGAGGAACGCCTCCACCTCGCAGTCCGGGTCGTCGAGCAGCGCGGTCATGGCCGGCGGCACCAGGACGTGACTGACCAGCATCGAGAAGTTGGCCAGCCCGAGCCTGGCCGCGTGCAGCACCGCCATCGCGTTCGCGGGCGCCGTGGTCTCGAAGCCGACGGCGAGGAAGACGACCTCGCGGTCCGGGTGTTCGGCGGCCAGGCGTACGGCGTCCATCGGGGCGTAGACCACCCGTACGTCCGCGCCCCGCGCCCGCAGCGACAGCAGGTCGGTGTCCGTGCCGGGCACCCGCAGCATGTCGCCGAAGCTGGTGAGGATCACGCCGGGGCGGGCGGCGACGGCCATGGCCCGGTCCAGGGTCTCCAGCGGGGTGACACAGACCGGGCAGCCCGGGCCGTGGATCATCCGCATCCCGGCGGGCAGCAGCTCGTCGATGCCCTGGCGGACCAGGGTGTGGGTTTGGCCGCCGCACACCTCCATGACCCGCCAGGGGCGCGTGGCCGTCCGCCGCAGCTCGTCCAGCAGCTGCCGGGCGAGCACCGGATCGCGGTACTCGTCCAGGTACTTCATCGGTGCGTGAGGTCGAGCCGGATGGCGACGACCCCCTCCACCGCCCGCACCGCCCGGGCCACCACGGGTACGATCGACCGGGCGGGCAGGGAACCGCCGAGTGTGACGACGCCCTCGGCCACCTCGACCGTCAGCGGGGTCGTGACCGGGAGCTGACCGAGGACGTCGCGCCGGATCTCCTGGGCGATGTCCCCGTCGTCCCGCAGGAACACCTTCAGCAGATCGCTGCGGCTGACGACGCCCTGCAGGATGCCGACCGCGTCCACGACGGGCAGCCGCTTGAGGTGCCGCCGCGCCATGATGCGGGCGGCCTCCGCGAGCGAGGCGTTCGCCTGCACAGTGATCGCCGGGGTGCTCATCAACTCGCCCGCGGACACCGCGCCCGCCTTGGCAGGCACCGTCGGATCGCCGTCCGCGGCGTCCCGGTACTCCTCCTTGGCCAGCAGATCCGCCTCGGATACCACTCCGACGACCCGGCCCTCGCCCGCCAGCACCGGCAGGGCACTGATCTTCCACTGGTCCAGGAGCTCGACGATCTCCTTGAAGGGCGCCTCGCTCCCGATGGCAACCGCGGTGTGGGTCATCACATCGCTCACGGTGTACGGAGATTCAGGCATCACAGCCTCCCGTGGTTTCTCCTGAGGTACGGACGACCGTCAGGTCGAGGAAGTGGGTGGAGCACGAGTTGCACGGGTCGTGGTTGCGGATCGCCCGCTCGCACAGCGCCGTCAACTCGTCGTCGTCCGGGTCGTGTTCGCGGATCGCCTGCTGGGCCAGCCGGCGCAGGTCGTCCTCGATCGCGCCCTGGTTCTGCGCGGTCGGCGGCACCAGCAGCGCACTCCGCACGATGCCGTCGGCGTCGAGTTCGTAGCGGTGGTAGAGCAGCCCGCGCGGTGCCTCGGTGGCGCCGTGCCCGACGCCCGCGACCGGCGGCACGTCCGTGTACGGGTGCGCGGGCGGCTCGTAGCCGTCGATGATCCGCAGCGCCTCACCTACGGCGTACACCGTCTCCACCGCCCGCACCAGGATGGACCGGTACGGATTGCGGCACACCGCGCCCTCGCGCGGATCGCCGAGCCCCGCCGCGATGGCCGCCTCCAGCGCCACCGGCGACAGCAGCCGGCCGCTGATCGAGAACCGGGCGAGCGAGCCGGTGAGATGGATGCGCCCGTCGAGCCGTGAGTGCAGCGCGGTGGAGTGGGCAACGTGCGTCTCGGTGACGTGTGCGATGAAGTCCCGTACGGGGAAAGAGGTGTTGGTGCCGTCGGCCCTCAGCACGGTCGGGATGCCGCCCTCGATGGCGTACGCGTCCGGCTCGGTCAGCGCGAACAGGTCGGCCTCGACACTCGCGTCCGGGAACTCGAAGCCCGCGACCCAGCGCACCGTCTCCCACGCGTCGTCCAGGGCACGTTTCAACTCTTCGGTCAGCGACCGTAGTTCGAGACGCGCCGGAGCCCGGTGGAAGCCGCCGAGACGCACGTTCACCGGGTGCACGGCCCGCCCGCCCAGCAGCTCCATCAGCGAGTTGCCGGCCTTCTTCAGGCGGAGCCCCCGCTCGACCTCGGCGCGGTGCGTGCGGGCCAGGTCGATCGCGCTCGGCCGGCCCAGGAAGTCCGGGGCATGCAGGAGGTAGATGTGCAGGGCCTGGCTCTCGATCCACTCGCCGCAGTACAGCAGCCGACGCAGATCCCGGATCACCGGATCGACGCTCACCCCACAGGCGTCCTCGATCGCCGCGCACGCGCTCATCTGGTAGGCGACCGGGCAGATTCCGCACACCCGGGCCGTGATGTCCGGTGGCTCGGTGTACGAACGGCCCCGCAGGAACGCCTCGAAGAAGCGCGGCGGTTCGTAGATCTCCAGCCGCGCCTCGGTGACCCTGCCGTCGTGCACATGGAGGCTGAGCGCGCCCTCGCCCTCGACCCGGGACAGCGAGCCGACGTGCAGCACACGGGATCCACGGTGCGTCACTTGGGCAACTCCTTGTCGAAAGCGGGGGCGTTGAAGGTGTGCAGGAAGCGCACCACGGCGTCCTCGTCGAGGCCGTCGCGGCGCAGCAGCGGGATCAGCGCGGGGAGGTTCACCGACCCGGACGGGCCGAAGCAGCCGAAGCAGCCGCGGTGGTAGGCCGGGCACAGTGCGCCGCACCCGGCGTGCGTGACCGGGCCGAGGCAGGGGGTGCCGTGGGCGACGGTGACGCAGACCGTGCCGCGTCGCTTGCACTCGAAGCACACGCTGTGGTCCGGGACGTCCGGCTTGCGGCCGGCCAGGAACGCGGTGATCACCTCGATGAGCTGCCGCCGGTCGACCGGGCAGCCGCGCAGCTCGAAGTCGACGTCCACATGGGCCGACACGGGGGTGGAGGTGGCCAGCGTGGAGATGTACTCGGGGTGCGCGTAGACCGTCCGCCGGTACTCGTCCAGGTCCGCGAAGTTGCGCAGGGCCTGGATGCCGCCGGAGGTCGCGCACGCCCCGATGGTCACCAGGTGGCGCGAGTCCGCCCGGATCGCGTGGATGCGCTCGGCGTCCTCGGGCGTGGTCACCGAGCCCTCGACGAGGGTCAGGTCGTAGGGGCCGGGCGCCATCGTGCTGGACGCCTCCGGGAAGTGCGCGATCTCCACCGAGCCTGTCAGTGCGAGGAGTTCGTCCTCGCAGTCCAACAGGGTGAGCTGGCACCCGTCGCAGGAGGCCAGCTTGAACACCGCGAGTGTGGGCGCCATCTCACAACTCCCTCACGGACAGCAGGGGTTCGGCCAGGCCCCAGCCCACCACCGGACCGGCCTGGCACACCAGCACCGGACCGAGCTGGCAGTGCCCGCAGTGCCCGGTCGCGCAGCGC
Organism: Streptomyces sp. NPDC007095; assembly: GCF_040634475.1. Taxonomy (NCBI): domain Bacteria; kingdom Bacillati; phylum Actinomycetota; class Actinomycetes; order Kitasatosporales; family Streptomycetaceae; genus Streptomyces; species Streptomyces sp. NPDC007095. The sequence continues at coordinate 64,119 of NZ_JBEYFS010000009.1, read as the reverse complement.
ATGTTGCGTTCCAGGGAGACCCGGACGTGGTCGCGGGGCACACCGCGGTGGGCGAGTTCGCGGGCGGTGGCGCGGATCATCGGCTCGGGACCGCAGACGAACGCCGTCGTCTCGTCCGGGTCGAAGTGCGCCCGCCCCAGCAGTTGGGTGACCACGCCGACGTCCCCGCGCCAGTCGGCGTCGGGCTGGTCGACCATCACGCCGGTGTACGCCGTGGTCCAGCTCTCGACTTCCTTCCGGCCGATCAGGTCGTCCGGGGTGCGCGCCCCGATCAGCACGTTGACCCGCCGGTACGCCTCCGGCTCGGCCAGCGTGCGCAGGATCAGCGGCCGCAGCGGGGCGAGCCCGATGCCGCCCGCCACGACCAGCACGTCCCGCCCGCGTGCCCGCTCCAGCCCCCAACTCGTGCCGTACGGGCCGCGAATGCCGACGACGTCACCGACCCGAGCCGCACACAATCCTTGGGAGACCGCGCCCACCGAACGGATCGTGTGCGCGAGCCCCCCGGTGGCCTGCACGGAACTCACCGAGACGGGGATCTCGCCGCGGCCGAAGCAGTGCACCATCGCGAACTGCCCCGGCACGAACTCGGGAAGCGCGGCGTCCACGGGTTCGAGCCGAAGGGTCACCGTGTCGCCGGTCTCCTGCCGGCGGGCGACCACGCGATGGGGGACCGGTACGGCGGTCATCGCGGTTCCTTCGTCTCGTACGTCCCGTACAGGTCGACCAGGCGGGCGCGGGCCGCGTTGAGCCGGTGGGCCAGCACCCGGCCGACCCAGTGCTCGACGGCCTGGCCGAAGGCGGGGTCGTCCAGGCACATCAGCCGGACTGCGACCGCGTCGAACTCGTAGGCGCGCAGCTGGGTCACCGCCGCGGCGCCCAACTGCCAGACGTAGGGCTCGTACAGCCACGACCAGCCGACGAGATCCCCGATCCCGAGCGTCTCGACGACCGGGGTCCGGCGGCCGGGCACATGCATGTCGAGGGCGGCGTTGCCGTCCCGGATGATCCAGAACCGGTCGGCGTGTCGGCCCTCCTCGAACAGCCGGGTGCCCGCCGGGAAGCTGACCTCGCGGCCGACGTGCAGCAGTCGTTCACGGTGGTCGTGGGGCAGCGCGTGGTTCATGCGGAGGGCGATCGAGGGGGGCATCAGTCCATCTCCGATTCGTGTTCGGCCTCCAGCGCGGCGACTTCCTCCGTGATGTCGATGCCGACCGGGCACCAGGCGATACAGCGCCCGCAGCCCACGCAGCCGGAGGAGTCGAACTGGTCCTGCCAGGTGGAGAGTTTGTGGGTGAGCCACTGCCGGTAGCGGCTGCGGGGCGTGGCGCGGACCGGCCCGCCGTGCAGATACGAGAAGTCCAGGTCGAAGCAGGAGTCCCAGCGCTGCCAGCGCTCGGTGTGGTCACCGGTCAGGTCGGTGACCTCCTCCGTGGTGGTGCAGAAGCAGGTGGGGCAGACCATCGTGCAGTTGCCGCAGGTCAGACAGCGCTCGGCGACGTCGTTCCAGCGTTCGGCGTCCAGGCTCGCGCCCATCAGCGCCCGCAGGTCGACCGGCGGCATGGAACGGCCCATACGGTCGCGGGCCGCGTCCACCGAGGCACGGGCGGTGGCTTCTGTGCCCAAGTCGGCCGCTCGGTGGGGGACTTGGCCGATCAGCCGGGCGCCCTCCTCGCTGCCGACGCGCACCAGGAACCGGTGCCCGTCCGCGTCGACCACCTCGGTCAGCGCGAGGTCGTAGCCGGGATCGGCCGCGGGCCCGCCGCCCATGGACACGCAGAAGCAGGTCGCGCCCGGTTCGGTGCACTCGGCGGCGATCAGCAGCGTGCGCCGCCGCCGCTTCCCGTACCCGGTGTCCTCGTGCGCCCCGCCGGTCAGGACGCGGTCCTGGATCGCGATCGCCCGCAGGTCGCAGGGGCGTACACCGAGGAAGGCGTACGACGGCGGCTCGGCCTCGTGCGCGGTGAAGACCACGCGGCCCTCCGCCGACCGGTCGGCGCTCCACAGCCGCTCACGCGCGGGGTGCAGATAGGACTTCCAGGACTGCGGTCCCGCGCTGTGCGCGAAGGCGGCCCCGTCCTCGCGGGGGACCAACCGGTAGCGCCCGGCGTCGAGTTCGACGCCCCAGCCGTACGGCAGCGCGTCCGCCGAGGTCATCTCCGACAGCACGATCGCGCCGTCGCGGACGGTCGGTCCGACGACGGTGCGTCCCTGTGCCACCAGAACCGCGACCAGGGCGTCCAGACCGTGCCGGTCGAGTACGGCGGCAGGGGCTGCGATGGGGGTCATGCCGGTCCTCCCAGTCCAGGGGTACGTCCGAGGCGGCGCTGTGTTCCTTTGCTGTCAGGTTCGGCCCCGGGCGGGGTCCGAGGGCATGGGCTGACCGGCCCTTCCCGGGCCGACCGGCCCACGAACCGTCACGGCAGCGGCTCACCCAGCTCGCCCTTGACCGCGCCCGCCATCGCCCGCAGCACGTCGAGCGTGCGCCGCGCCTCCGCCTCGTCGACCAGGGTGATCGCGAAGCCGACGTGCACGATGACGTACGACCCGACGTCGGCCTCGGGCGTGCAGCTGAGGCACACCTCGCGCCGGATGCCGCCGAAGTCGACCGTGGACATGAGGAGTCCGGCGTCGTCGTGGATCTCCAGGACGCGTCCCGGGATGCCCAGGCACATGCGCGTTCACCTCTCCTGGGCCAGCCGCGCGGCCGCGACCGCCGCCTGGCCGTAGCTGATCCCGCCGTCCCCGACCGGGACCTGACCGCCGACCAGCACCCGCAGTCCTTGCGCGTGCAGTCGGCGTTTCACCTCGGTCAGCAGCCGCCGGTTGACGAAGCAGCCGCCGCCCAGGCACACCGTGTGCGGCGCGCCTTCGGCCACCGCCCGTGCGACCAGGTCCGCGGTGACCAGCCCGAGCGTCACATGGAAAGCGGCGGCCAGCCGGGCCGCGGGCTCCCCGTCCGACTGCCGGCCCAGCAGGTCGGCGAGGGTGGGCGCGGGATCGTACACCCACAGGCCCTGCGCCCGCACGACGCGGTGGGCGAGCGGGACGGCGTGCTCGTCGCCCGCCGCGGCTTCGAGCAGGACGGCCGCCTCGCCCTCGTAGCCGACCCGGTCGGCGAGGCCGAGCAGGGCGGCGACCGTGTCGAAGAGCCGGCCGGCGCTGGAGGCGCGCGGGCAGTTGACGTCCCGGGCGACCATGGCGCGCACGATGTCCACCTCGGCCGGATCGAGCCGGTCCGTGAAGGAGCGCGTGAGCCAGGGGTACGGGCGGGGAAAGCCCATCGGCTCACCGCCGAGGAGCCGGCCGAGGGCCGCACGGGAGGGATGGCGTACCGCCGCGTCGCCGCCGGGCAGGGGCGCTGTCGCGAACCTGCCCACGCGGCGGTAGCCGCTCAGGTCGGCGACGAGGATCTCGCCGCCCCACAGCGTGCCGTCGTCGCCGAGCCCGAGGCCGTCGTAGGCGACCCCGAGGAACGGGCCCCGCACCCCGTGCTCGGCCGCGCAGGCGGCCACGTGCGCGTGATGGTGCTGCACCGGGATGCGGCGCAGTCGCTGCGCCTCGGCCCACTGCGTGGACAGATAGCCGGGGTGCAGATCGTGGGCGAGGGTCACCGGCTCGATGCCGGTGAGCCGCTTCAACTGGCCGTACGAGGTCAGGAACGCCTCGTGGGTCGCCGCGTCCGCCAAGTCGCCGGTGTGCGGCCCGAGATGGGCCTGGCCGTCGGCGGCCAGCGTGAACGTGTGCTTCAGCTGGGCGCCGGCCCCGGCGACGGGTTCGTTCACGAGCAGCGGCAGCGGCAGCGGCAGTGGCGCCGGGGCCAGCCCGCGCGCTCGGCGGACCGTGATCCGGGTGCGGCCGGTGCACTGGACCACCGAGTCGTCGTAGCGGGAGCGGATCGGCCGGTCGTGCGTGAGGAAACCGTCCGCGACGCCCGCCAGGACGCGCCGGGCCTCCTCGTCGTCGATGGTGATGGGCTCGTCGCCGAGATTGCCGCTCGTGACCACGAGCGGCCGGTTCAGGTCGTCGAGCAGGAGGTGGTGCAGGCCGGTGGTCGGCAGGAACAGGCCGATCCGGTGCAGGCCGGGATGCACCTCGGGCGCGAGCGGGTCCGAGCCGTGTGGCATCCGGGCGAGCAGCACCACGGGACGCTCCGGGGATGTCAGGACACCGCGCTCGGTGGCGCCGATCCGGGCCAGCCGGGCCGCCGTGCCGAGGTCGCGGACCATCACGGCGAACGGTTTCGTCGGGCGACGCTTGCGGCGCCGCAGCTCCGCCACGGTCGCCGGATCGCCCGCGTCGCACACCAGTTGGTAGCCGCCGAGTCCCTTCAGCGCGACGATCCCGCCCTCTACGACGGTCTTGACCGCGGCTTGCAGGGCCGCCTCGCCGCGGAGTTCCTGCCAGGCCAACTCCGGTCCGCAGGCGGGGCACGCGATGGGCTCGGCGTGGAAGCGCCGGTCGGCCGGGTCGGCGTACTCGGCCGCGCAGTCCGCGCACAGCGGGAACCGCCTCATAGTCGTGCGGATCCGGTCGTACGGCAGGTCCTCGACGATCGTGGCCCGCGGCCCGCAGTCCGTGCAGTTGATGAACGGGTAGCGGTGGCGCCGGTCCGCGGGATCGCACAGCTCGTGTAGACAGGCCTCGCAGATCGCCGCGTCGGGTGGGACCTCGCGTGCCGTCCGATCGGCGGGTGCGGGCGGGCTGTGCCGCACGTGGAAGCCCGGACGGTACGCCGACTGCCGTGCGCTGGCGGCCAGTTGGACCCGGCGCACCCGGGCCAGGACGGGTCCGGCGGCCCGCAGCCGGGCCGCGAACTCGTCGATGGCGGGGGGCGGTCCGGCGACCTCGCCCTCCACATGACCGTCGACGTTGGCCACCCAGCCGTCCAGGCCGAGCTCGGCCGCCGTGCGGTAGACGAACGGGCGGAAGCCGACGCCCTGGACGGTGCCGTACACGCGGAATTGCCGCATCATCATGACCGCCCCCCGCTCATCGCGCCCCGGTGCCGTGCGAGTTCGTCCTCGACGGCCGTCACGAGCAGATCCACGGCGGCCGCGACAGCGGGGGAGAGACCGGTGCCGAACGAGCCGTCGGCGCCCTCCACCGCGTACACCACCAGGTGGTCCGGCAGGAGTCCGAGAACCCGGGCCAGTTCGACGGCCTCGCCGAGTCCCAGCCCGTGCGAACTCGTGGTCCGCGGCCGGCCGATGTGTCCGGCATCGAGTTCGAGCCGGTGGATGCGGCCGGGGGCACCCGGGTGCGCGTGGGCCGCGTCGACGACCACGGCGAGCGCGGCGCGTTCCCACAGCCCGATCAGCCGGCCGGGGTCACCGTCGCAGGTCGCGAACACGGTGTCCGACGGGAGCGGCCCGTCCTCGGCCCGCTTCCGGAGCCGTTCGACCACGGCCCAGCCCACGCCGTCGTCACGCCGGAACTCGTTCCCGACGCCGATGACGGCGATGTGCGTACGCGTCCTCATACCTCTCACCGTGCCCCAGCGTCGTTCGATCCCACAGGGGCCGAACGACCCATCGGCCGGGGCCGATCCGCCTTGCCCCGGCCCAGCCGGCACGACCGCGACCGGGCATCGCGCGTGCTCCGGGAGGGCCAGGGCGGTGGTGGCGGGGGCGGTGTGTCGGCCTACCACCACCAGCCCGGAGGTCGCCGAGGCGTGGGCCAGGGCCTCGGCCGGGGGGAACAGCAGCACGTCCGCCCGGACATCGACGTCCGCGTACTTCGCACGCCATGGCCGAGGCGCGTCGGACAGCAGGGCCACCTCGTGGTCCTCCTCCAGGCGGCGCGGTCCTTCTCCGACACCGGGAGGGGCGACTCGGCGCCCACCGGCAGCGCCCAGGCGTGCACCGCGTGCAGATGTACGCCGTGCAGCCAGGCTGTCTCGAAGGCGAAGCCGAGCGCGCCGTCCGCCGGGTCCCGGGCGTCGACACCCACGGTCACGGCATCGGTGCGGCCCGGCGCATCCGGCCCGGCGAGGGTCTCGGGTACGAGCACCAGCGGCCCGGCGCATCTGGCGGCCCGGCGCATCCGGCGGCCAGGGCCGCCGCGGTCGAGCCCAGGGGCACCTGGGGGTGCTGACCCTCGCCGCGCAGGCCGAGGACGACCAGTTCCGCGTGCGCGCTCGCCGCCAGCAGCTCGGGGACGGGCGCTCCGGCGAAGCTCACTGCCCGGACCGTCAACGACGCCTGGCGGACGGCGAGTTCGGCGACCACGTGGTCCGCCACCTGTCGTTGACGGTCCGGGCGGTAGGGCCACTGCTCCACCGGTCCAGGTTCTCCGGCGGTGCCAGATGCACCACTCGCAGGGGCAGACGCAGCGCCTCGCGCGCGGCCCGGTCCGCGGCCGCACGGCTGCGTGCCGACCGGTCGACTCCGGCGGTGATCACTCGTTCCATGGTGTGCCGCCTTCCAGGTCCGTGGCCTCTCCGCCCCGACCGTGCGGGGCGGGTGCGCGCTGGGGCCGAACGGACCTCGGGTGCAGACCTGGCGGCTACCGGGGTGTGTGGCGAACACGGCGGCGACCCGGAGTCCATCCACTTCTTCCACCGGGCAGGTCTCGACTACGTCTCCTGCTCACCGTTCCGCATCCCGGCGGCCCGGCTGGAGGCCGGACGGGCGGTCCTCATGGACGCCACCGGGGGCAGCGACAGCAGGTGAGCAGAGCCGCGACGGCAGTTCGGGCGCGGGTCGCCTTCACGGGACCTGCGTCCGAGCTGCCCTTGGCGCTGCAACCCGTCACCGAAGGCCGGGACGCGCTCAGAACAGCGCCGGCACAACCGCCTCGACGAGCGGTGGTAGCCGACGGCGCCCGTCTCTCCGATTGCCGGACGGGCCGAGGACCGGCAGGGGCCATGCGGTCGTGGCCGTATGGGGGAATTGTGAAGTTGCAGGCCGGAGGCGTGGGGCGACCGGCCGGGGAGGGTGCCGCTGCGACCTGCTCCTCGATGTCCGACATGCCGAGGTGGCCGAGGTTGTCCGGGCGTGTCCTGGCCCTCGGTGGCAGTGCGCATCTGTGCCCGGTGTGGCTGAGTCGATCCGCCCGTGTGGCCGCTGTCCTGTCAGTCGGCGCTCGGCACACTCCAACACCGGACGGTGTCACCGAGCACGAGGCCGCGGCGGGCGACGGCTCTCGTCCGGGGCCGTCGGGCAAGCCGTCTCGTACAACGTGTTTGCCAGGGCGAGCAGTCGGAGCACCACGGTGTATGACGATGTCGCAGGCACACGACGACCTGCCGGCCGTCCGTCGGCACGTCCGCCACCGTCCGGCCGTGGTAACCGTTCACCTTCGCCGTCGGCGTCCCGTACACCGGGCAGGGCACCGGCTCGTCGCGGGTCCGCGCCGTGACAAGCACCGCATCGACAACATCCGTCACGTCCTCGACGACCACCACCGATAGCTCCGAAAGCGTCGTCGCCACAGAGAGTTGATGTCAGCCACGCCTGATGATCACAGCTGAACAGCTACCGTCACCACCGACTGCGTGACAGACCTGAAGACCGTACAGACCCGCCGAACGCACGCAACCCGTACGCAGGGCACTGTGGAAGGCCTCGCGTACGGGGTCCCGGAGTCGGTGCGGTCGGCGGTCCTTCTGCCGTGTCAGCCTGGGACAGGAGTGCCGGGTCAGGTGTTGCGGGTGCGGGGCCCGCGGTACTGCTTGTCGGTGATGTGCTCGCGCCAGGTGGTTTCGGGCCGGTCGTCGTCGGGTGCGGTGCCTTCCCACAGAGCCAGGTGCTGCATGAAGCGGTCCTCGGTGGCGCCGTGCCAGTGCTCCTCGCCGGGCGGGCAGGTCACGGTCTCGCCGGGGTGGGCCTCGTAGACGGTGCCGTCGCGGGTGCCGATCAGGGCGATTCCGGCGACCACGTGGAGGGTCTGGCCGACGGCGTGGTGGTGCCAGGCGGTGCGGGCGCCGGGAGCGAAGCGCACCATGTTGGCGCGCAGGCGGGACGGTTCGGTGCCTGCGTGGATGACGTCGAACCAGACGTCACCGTTGAACCAGTTCTCGGGCCCCTTACCGGTGGGCTGAGGCTTGACGAATTCCACGGGTTGCTCCTTGCCTTCGTGCGGGTTAGAGGGCGGGTCAGCGTTCCAGCATGCGCAGGCCGGCTTCGGTGTGGGTGTCGCCTGCGGCCGGCGGGAGGCTGGAGAGCTTCGCCAGGATGTCGGTGGGAAGCTGGAGGCTGTCTGCGGCGGTGTTCTCCTCGACGCGAGCCACGCGCTTGGTGCCGGGGATGGGGGCGATGTCGTCGCCCTGGGCGCGCAGCCAGGCAATCGCGACCTGCGCGGGCGTGGCGCCCACCTCGGCGGCGACGGCCTGGACTTTCGGAGCCGCACACGCAGGCCAAATGGCCGTCGCGCGGGTGCGGGCGGCCCGTTGGGGTCAGCGGGGTTCGAGGCGGAGGGTGGAGGCGCGGGCCGCATCGGTCAGGACGTGTTCGACGATGCTCGTGTAGTGCCCGTACTTCTTGCGGTAGGCGGCGTCCGCACCGGCGTACTCGCTGGGATCGGCCGGGTGGAAGGTGACGTCCTGGCTGACGCCGCCTGCGTCGATGCGGCCCTGGTGGCGGGTCTGCGTGCCCCGGTACCAGGGGCCGTCGGTGCCTTTGACCGAGCGGACGTACAAGTGGTCGCCGGAACGGACCACCCACATGGTCACCGGATCGCGCAGCGTGCCGTTGGCCCGCTCGGAAGCAAGGTCCAGCTCCTCAGCTGCGGCGATCTTTTCCACGTCCGTGCCGTTCCAGTCCGTCATCGTCGTTTCCTTCCGGTATGCAGGGTCGAGAGCCATGGCTCCGCCGGCCGTGTCGGCGTCCATCACGTTTCGGTGCGGGCGTAGTCCAAGGTCAGTTGCAGCCGCCACCTCGCGCGCGTGCCGTACACCGTGGCGTCAGTGACGATCTTGCCCACCAGGAGGACGCTGTCGCTTTCGGTTTCGACGCTCAGGCTCTGTTCGTCGATCGTGTGGCAGACGAACTGCCTGGTGCGCATCTGCGACAGCCACTCGGCCTTCGGCTGGACGTACCCGGTCATGTGCGTGAGGGTGAAGCCGTCGTTGAGCAGGTCGTCAAGGGCTTCTGCATCCCCGTTGGCCATCGCCTGCAGATGGACGCGGTAGGCGCGGACGACTTCGTCCTTTGCGCGCGGGGCGGGTGGTGCGGACATCTCGGGATCCTGTCGTCCTGCGGTGCGTTGCAGACGTCGTGTCAGACGTGGCGTCCCGACGGCCGGTCGCGTCGAACCGGCCCGGCCCCGTGACGGTTCTTCGGTCACTGTGGCGAGCGTGAACCGCGGCATCGTCGGTTGTCGGCCGGACCATCTCATCTGGAAGAGCCGCCAGGGCGAGGTCAGTTCGCGTCAGCGGCGCCGCTGGTCGGCCCGCAGCTCGAAGTCGCCGTAGCTGTTGTCGACCGGGTTGACGGTCACGCCGGGGGCCACGATCTCGTCGATGCGGTCGAGTACGTCGGCCGAGAGCGTGACGTCGGCGGCGGGCAGGAACGCTTCGAGCTGTTCCATGGTGCGCGGGCCGATGATCGCCGAGGTGACGCCGGGGTGGTTGATCACGAAGGCGACGGCCAGCTCGATCAGGGTGAGGCCGGCTTTCTCGGCCAGGAGCGCGAGCTGTTCGACGGCGTCGAGCTTGCGCTGGTTGGCCGGGCTGGTCATGTCGAAGCGGGCCGGCGGGCGTGCTGTGGAAGCCGGGCCCGAGGAGGCGTCCTTGCGGTAGCGGCCCGAGAGCCAGCCGCCGGCGAGCGGGCTGTAGGTCAGCGTGCCCATGCCGTGGCGGCGCGCGGTGGGAAGAACGTCCCCCTCGATGCCTCGGACCAGGATCGAGTACGGCGGCTGCTCGGTCACGAACCGTTCCAGACGTCGCTCCCGGGAGGTCCACTGGGCCTCGACGATCTGGGACCCGGAGTAGGACGAGGAGCCGATGTAGCGGACCTTGCCCTGGTGCACCAGGTCGGAGAGGGCGCCGAGGGTCTCGGCGACGTCGGTGTGGGGGCTGGGGCGGTGGACCTGGTAGAGGTCGATGTAGTCGGTGCCGAGCCGGCGCAGGGAGTTCTCCACCTCGCGGATGATCCAGCGCCGCGAGCCTCCCCGCTGGTTGGGGTCGTCCTGGCCCATCGGCATGAAGAACTTGGTCGCGAGGAACACGTCCTCGCGCCGGTCCTTGAGCGCCTTGCCGACGATCTCCTCCGAGACCCCGCCGGAGTACACGTCGGCGGTGTCGATGAAGTTGATGCCGGCGTCGAGGGCGCGGTGGATGATCCGTACCGAGTCGGTCTCATCCTCGTTGCCCCAGGGGCCGAACATCATCGCACCCAGGCAGAGCGGGCTGACCTGGACACCGGTACGGCCGAGCGGTCGGTAGTGCATGAAGCTGTTTCTCCTCGTTGCGTGGTCAGTCGTTCCCGGAGGGGGCGACCGTGCCGGTGCTCGCCCAGCTGGCGAGGAGGCTGAGAGCCTCCCGCTCTGGCGAGTCCGGTTCGGGGGTGTAGAAGTTGAGGCGGAGGCCGGGATCGGCCGGCAGGTCCATCGCCTCGTAGGGCAGCGCGAGATCGCCGACCAGCGGGTGGCGAAGGTTCTTCACGCCGGAGCGGTGGATCTTCACGTCGTGGCGGGCCCAGCGGCGTGCGAAGTCGTCGCTCTTGGTCGTGAGCTCCCCGATCAGGTCGGTCAGTGCCTTGTCGTGGGGTGCCCGGCCTGTCTCGGTGCGCAGGAAGGCGACCGCGTCGTCGGCACCCTTGTCCCAGTCGACCCAGAAGTCCTGGCCGGCCGGGTCCAGGAACAGGAAGCGGGCGGAGTTGACCGGCCCGCGCTGGGCGAACAGCGGGGAGTCGAAGACCGGTGCGTACAGTGCCCGGCCCAGTGCGTTGGCGGCGACGATGTCGAACCGTGCGTTGCGTACATACGCGGGCACGTCGGTCATCGAGTCGAGCAGGCGCAGGATCGTGGGCCGCACAAGGGAGACGGTCACCGTGGGGCGTCGGCCCGAGGGAGTCGCCGCGCGTGCCAGGTCGTAGAGGTGGGTGCGCTCGGCCTCGTTGAGCTGCAGTGCGTGAGCGAGGGCTTCGAGCACCGAGTCGGAGGCGCCGCTGAGATTCCCGCGTTCGAGCCGGACGTAGTAGTCCACACTCATACCCGCGAGCAGGGCGACCTCCTCGCGCCGCAGGCCCGTGACGCGACGGTTTCCGCCGTAGACCGGCAGTCCGGCCTGCTCCGGGGTGATCCGTGCCCGTCGGGTGCTAAGGAACTCGCGGACCTCCGCGGCCAGATTCTTCTTGTTGACGTCAGCCATGATCAGATCTCGAAGGCTTTTTCGGCGGCGCCGATGGCGGATGCGGCCTGGGGCCAGTCGGCGTAGAACGCGGGCCGCGCCCGAACGTCGCCGAACAGGACGGTGTCGGGCAGTGAGACCGATTTGGGTACGGCGTCCCCGATGAGTCGCTGGGCTGCTGTCGGGCGGGATTCCGGGGGCACGGGTGACTCCTCTTGATCGGCGTGAATCTTGTGCCGGCTCCTTCACGGTAGATGCGTCGGGGAGGGTCTGCGAGGTACTGCCATTACCTGGAAGAGCAGTGACTCCCACTTGCGTGCCGGCGCGCGGTTGTCTGGAGATGGCCCAGGAACTGGCAGTTCGACCGCGGGCCTGAAAGCCGCAACCGACCTGAAGGAACACTGTGCGCGCAGCACTCATGTACGCAGCCGGCGACGTCCGCGTCGAGAACGTCGCCGACCCGAGCCTCAAGGAACCCACCGACGCGCTGGTCCGCATCACCACGGCCTGCATCTGCGGCAGCGACCTGCACCCCTACCACTCCATGTCCGCGTCCGACGGCCCGGTCCGCATGGGCCACGAGTTCATCGGCATTGTCGAAGAATCCGGTGGCGACGTCAGCTCGGTGAAGAAGGGCGACCTGGTCATCGCCCCGTTCGCGTACTCGGACGGTTCGTGCGAGTACTGCCGGGCCGGGCTGCAGACCTCCTGCGCGCACGGCGGCTTCTGGGCGAGGAACGGCATCGACGGCGGCCAGGGAGAAGCGGTCCGCGTGCCGCTGGCCGACGGGACCCTGGTCAAGCTCCCGGTCCGCGCCGACGACGCGCTCATCCCCTCCCTGCTCACCCTCTCCGACGTGCTGGGCACCGGCCACCATGCCGCCGTCCGCGGCGGGGTGAGGCAGGGCAGTACCGTCACCGTGATCGGGGACGGCGCCGTCGGCCTGCTCGCCGTGCTCGCTGCCAAGCGGCTCGGCGCCGAGCAGATCGTCGTCATGGGCCGGCACACCGCCCGCACCGACCTCGGCCGCGCGTTCGGTGCCACCGACGTGGTCGCCGAACGCGGCAGTGAAGGTATCGAGAAGGTCCGCGAGCTCACCGGCGGCGGCAGCCCCGTCGTCATCGAAGCGGTCGGACACCGACCGGCCTACGAGCAGGCGTACGGCGTGGTCCGCCCCGGCGGCACCATCAGCCGCGTGGGCGTACCCCAGTACGAGGAGGCCCCGATCGGCTTCGGCAGCCTCTTCGGCCACAACATCACCCTGACCGGAGGCCCCGCCCCGGCCCGCGCCTACATCGACGAGCTCCTCCCCGACGTCCTGGAGGGCCGTATCGAACCCGGCCGGGTCTTCGACCGCACTGTTGATCTCGACGGCACGCCCGAGGGCTACCGGGCCATGGACGCCCGTCAAGCCCTGAAGGTGCTGGTGCGGCCGTGACCAGGCAATCTGACATCAACGAGGTGGCCGGTGCGACGCGCCTTCGTGACGCGTCGTCCACCACCAGGGCGATCACCGGAACCGACGCCGGGACGCTGACGATGGGGCTGGTGACGCGATGACCACCACCGCACAGCGCGCGTCGGCACCTGCGACGGCGCGACCCAACGGGACTCCGGTCCACGCGACGCTGATCCTTACGATCATCTGCGTCAGCTACTTCATGGTGATCCTCGACAATTCGATCGTCTTCACCGGGCTGCCGCAGATCCGCTCCGACATGGGGTTCTCCGAGACCGGCCTGTCCTGGATCACCAACGCCTACGTTTTGGTCTTCGGCGGGCTGCTGCTCCTCGGATCCCGGGCCGGTGACCTGTTCGGACACCGCAGGGTGTTCCTGTTCTCCCTGGTCGTCTTCTCGCTGACCTCGCTTCTGGTGGGCGCCGCGCAGACCCAGTGGTGGCTGATCGGCGCCCGCGCGCTCCAGGGCAGCGGCGCCGCGGTACTGGCCCCCTCCGCGCTGTCCCTTCTGACGCGCAGCTTCGCCGAGGGCCGCGCCCGCAACCGGGCGATGGCCGCCTACAGCGCCGTCGCCGGTCTCGGCGCGGCCCTCGGCCTGGTCGTCGGAGGTCTCGTCGCAGATCTGGTGTCGTGGAGGGCCGGATTCTTCCTCAACGTCCCGGTCGGCATCGTGATGATGGTGCTCGCGGTGCGGTTCCTGCCCGAGACCGAGCGCCGGGGTGGCCGCTTCGACATCGCCGGGGCACTGCTGGCGACCCTGGGCTCCACCGCGCTGGTCCTCGGCATCGTGGACGCCGCCGACTTCGGCTGGACCGCTCCCGCCACCCTGATACCGCTGGTGGCGGGAGCGGTGATGCTCGGGCTGTTCGTCCGGGTGGAGCGGCGGGCCGCGCAGCCGATCATGCCGCTGCGGCTGTTCGCCAGCCGGGAGCGCACCGGCGCCTACCTCGCCCGGATGCTCTACATGGGCGCGATGATGGGGTTCTTCTTCTTCACCGCGCAGTTCGTGCAGAGCGTCTACCACTGGACACCGCTGCAGGCCGGCCTCGCGTTCCTGCCGATGACGCTGGTCAACTTCGTCTTCGCCGTCCAGGTACCGCGGCTGCTGGAGAAGGCCCGCAGGCCCCTCGTGCTCCTCACCGGAGTAGTCCTGACCGCGGCGGGCATGGCGTGGCTCAGCCGCCTCGACCTGCACACCCCTTACCTGACGGGCGTGGCCCTGCCGATGGTGCTCATCGGCGCCGGCCAGGGTCTGACGCTGGCCCCGCTGACCTCCAGCGGTGTCGACGGCGTCGCTCCGGCGGACGCGGGCGCCGGGTCGGGCCTGGTCAACACCGTGCACCAGATCGGCAGCGCGCTGAGCCTGAGCATCCTCACCGCCGTGGCCGCCTCCGTCTCCACCGGCCACACGGCCGCCGACATCGCGGCCCGCTCGGGCGCGGCCCTGACCGGCTCCGCCGTAATGCTAGCGCTGGCGGTCGCGACCGTCCTCGCCCTCATCGTGCCCGCACGGGCCACCCGCAACGAAAGGTCCCTGTGATGCAGACCCTCACCCTCAACAACGGCGTCGAGATGCCCGCCCTCGGACTCGGCGTCTTCCAGACCCCGCCCGACGAGACCAAGGCCGCTGTCAAGGCCGCGCTCGACCTCGGCTACCGGCACATCGACACCGCCGCCGCCTACGGCAACGAACGCGAGGTCGGCCAGGCGATCCGCGACTCCGGAGTGCCGCGCGATGAGATCTTCATCGAGACGAAGATCTGGATCAGCGACTACGGCTACGACGAGACCCTGCACGGCTTCGAGAAGAGCGCCGCAAAGCTCGGGGTCGAACAGATCGACCTGCTGATCCTGCACCAGGCCCTGCCGTCCGACTTCGACAAGACCCTCGCCGCCTACCGCGCCTTGGAAAAGCTCCTGGCCGACGGCAAGGTGCGAGCCATCGGTGTCAGCAACTTCATGGTCGACCACCTGACCACGCTGCTGGACGCCACCTCCGTCGTCCCGGCGGTCAACCAGCTGGAGATCCACCCCCACTTCCAGCAGCGCGCCGTGCTCGAATTCGACGACCAGCACAACATCCTCAACCAGGCGTGGTCCCCGATCGGAGGGATCACCTTCTACCCGGGCTACGGCGAGGACCGCAAGAGCGTCCTTGAGGACCCGGCCGTCACCCGCATCGCCGAGGCGCACGGCAAGAGCCCCGCCCAGGTCCTGCTGCGCTGGGGGCTCCAACAGGGCCGCTCGGTCATCCCCAAGTCCACCAAGCGCACCCGCATCGCCGAGAACATCGACGTCTTCGACTTCGAGCTCACCGCAGACGAGCTCACCGCCCTGGACGCGTTGGAGACCGGTCGGCGCGGCGGCCCCGAACCCGAGAACGTCACCCTGGCCGCCTACGGCCGCGCCATCCCCGAAGCCTGACCCGCCCCCCTCAGCACAACTACGCTCGAAGGATTCACCGTGTCCACCACCGTCAATGCGTTCGGCGCCCACGACGTGCGTCAGCCGCTCGTTCCCCTCACCATCGAGCGTCGCGACGTCGGCCCGCACGACGTCAAGCTCGACATCCTGTACTGCGGCATCTGCCACTCCGACATGAACTTCGTCGGCGGCGAGTTCGGCCCGTTGCCGGTCAGCCCGCTCGTCCCCGGCCACGAGATCGTCGGACGGGTCACCGAGACCGGATCCGAGGTCACCCGCCACCAGGTCGGAGACCTCGTCGGCATCGGCTGCATGGTCAACTCCTGCCGCGAGTGCGTGAACTGCCGGGCCGGGCAGGAGCAGTACTGCCTCAACGGCCACACCCTGGTCTTCGGCAGCCCCGACCCGGCCGAGCCCGGCGCCCACACCCAGGGCGGCTACTCGGAGGCGATCGTCGCACCCGAGGACTTCGTCGTCCGCGTTCCCGACACCCTCGACCCGGCCGCCGCAGCGCCGCTGCTGTGCGCGGGCATCACCGTCTACGCGCCGCTCAAGCGCTACGGCGCCGCGCCGGGCACCAAGGTCGCAGTCGTCGGCCTCGGCGGACTGGGCCACCTCGGCGTCAAGATGGCCAAGGCCATGGGCGCCGAGGTCACCGTCCTCTCGCAGTCCGACCGCAAGCGCGACGCCGCCGCAGCCCTCGGCGCCGACCACTACGCCGTCACCGGCGACGGGTCCGCCTTCACCGACCTGGCCAACACCTTCGACATCATCCTCAACACCGTCAGCGCACCGGTGGCGCTCAAGGACTACCTGGGCATGCTGCGCCTGCACGGCACCATGGTCAGCGTCGGCGTGACCACACAGCCGATGCCGCTGGATGTCTTCCCCCTGTTGCAGAACGGCCGCGCCTACGCGGGGTCGCTGTTCGGCGGCATCGCCGAGACGCAGGAGATGCTCGACTTCGCCGCCGAACATGGTGTGACCGCCGAGATCGAGCTGATCGGTGCCCACGACATCAACACCGCCTACGAGCGGATCCTCGCCTCCGATGTTCGCTACCGATTCGTGGTCGACGGTGCGACCTTCGCCGAGCTGAAGGCCTGACGCACCAACGAGAACTTCGACGTCTTCGACTTCACCCTCACGCCGGACGAGGTGGCGGCCATCGACGCCCTCGACACCGGGTTGTGCAGCGGCCCCGACCCGGAGGTCATCCGCCGTGGTGGAACGCGTAACCGCGGCGGAGAGTACGTCGATGAACCACTTGATACGGCCACCTCACGTACAAGGCCGACAACCCCCACAACGGCAGGAGCCCCCGTGCCCACACCACCCGACCAGAGAGCCCGTGATCGGGTCATCGAGGCCTACCGTGCCCACCTGCAAGCGATGGCCGACGGCGACACCGACACTCTGGACGACCTGCTCGACGACGGCTTCACCCTCACTCACATCACCGGGTACGAACAGCCGAAGGCTGAATGGCTGTCACAGATGCGAGCCGGAAGGTTCGTCTACCACTCGGTCAACGAGAAGAGCGTGACCGTCGATGTCGAGGGAGGCGCTGCCCGCCTCGTCGGCCGGATCGTCACCGATGCGACTGTCTATGGCGCGCACGCGGCCTGGCCACTGCAACTGACCATGGACTACGCCCGCGAGAACGACACCTGGACCGCCCTCCGCTCAGTGGCCACGACCTGGTGATCCACCCGGCGTTTGTTGGAGCTCCTTGCCCGTTCGCCTCGCCGAAGATCTGAAGCGCCTGCTCGATGTCGGCGATGCGGCGGGTGGAGAAATCCTCCAGCATGAACTGTGTGTCGTCGTCGCCGAGGAACCTCTCGAAGAGGTTGACGAATGATGTCTTGCCGCTGTTGTTGCGCGCCACGACGAGCGTGGTCTGCTGATCAATCCACACATCCGCCTTGTCCAGGGCACGGAAACGGAGTCGCGCCCGCCCCCGGGAGCCTGCTCGTACCAGCCGGTGGTCGGACAGCGGGCTCAGCCACGTGCCGAGCGTTGCCGTGGGGATCGATACCGTCCCCTCTCGGCGCCCGCACGGATCAACTCTCCGCCAGTACGAGCGTGCAAGTCTCCCCGGGCGCGATGGTCACGGCGCGGTCGGCCAGCACCACGCGGATCGGTTTCTCCTCCGAGTCGGGCACACCGATCTCCAACTGGCCGCCGTGACGGCGTAGGCCGACACCCCAGTGACCGCGGTAGCGCAGCGAGAACCCGTACTCGGAGAGCGCGGGAAGAGGCACCGGGTCCAGCCACAGAGCGTCCTCGCGCGTCTCCAGTCCCGTCAGGCCGCGCTGGACCAGGTCGAGGGTCCCGGCCATGGCCCCGAGATGGATGCCTTCACCGGTCGTTCCGCCCTGGATATCGGCTATGTCCGCTTCGAGGGCCTCCTGGACGTACTGCCATGCCTCGGCTCGTCTGGCCCTGGCGAGGACCAGGCCGTGGACGAGTCCGCTGAGAGTGGAGCCGTGGCTGGTGCGCCGCAGGTAGTAGTCGACGGTTCTGCGCCAGACCTCGCCGTCCAGGTCGTACCCGAGACGCAGGAACAGCTGCCGCAGCTCGGTGGGCGAGAAGAGGTAGTCGAGCATGAGGACATCGGCTTGCTTGGACGCTTTGTAGCGATTGACCGTGTCGCCCTCGGCCTCGAGGATCCGGTCCAGCCGCCGGATGCTGCCGTAGCGCGTGCGGTAGGCGTCCCAGTCGAGCTCGGCGAGGTCGTCGTAGCCCTCGAACTGGCTGATGACGCCCTGGTGGAAGGGCACCCGCAACCGACGTGAGATCTCGTCCCACTTCAGGAGCTCGCTGCCATCCAGCCTGACGCGTTCGAACAGTTCCTCGCGGCGCCACGCGGGAAGGCGCCGCAGCAGGTCCAAGGTGCGGGTGAGGACCCAGGCGGCGGTCACGTTGGTGTACGCGTTGTCGTCCAGCCCCGGCAGGGCGGCACCCGGGTAGCTGTCGTGGTACTCGTCGGGGCCGACGACCCCGCGTATCCGGTAGCGTCCGAGGCCGGGGTCGAAGACGGCGAGGTCCGCCCAGAAGCGGGCGATCTGCAGTAGCATCTCCGCGCCCTTGGTGTGCAGGTACTCCGTGTCGCCGGTGGCCTCGCAGTACTGCCACACGTTGTAAGCGATCGCCGAGCCCACGTGGTGCTGGAGTCGGGAGTGGTCGGGCAGCCAGTGCCCCGAGTGGGGGTTGAGATGCCACTCTTGGGTCTCCTCGCGGCCGTCACTGCCGCTCTGCCAGGGGTACATCGCCCCGGCCCGGCCGATCGCGGCTGCTGCCCGGCAGGCCCGCGGGAGGCGCCGGTAGCGGTAGTTCAGCAACCCGAGGGAGACCTCCGGGAAGTGCAGGTTGAGATACGGCAGGACGAAGAGCTCGTCCCAGAAGACATGACCGCGATACGCCTCGCCATGCAGCCCCCGCGCGGGGACGCCCACGTCCAGGTCCGCGGTGTGTGGTGACAGCGTCTGCAGGACATGGAAGAGGTGGAAGCGCAGGATGCGACCGGCTTCGCCGGGTACCTGGATGTCCGCGCGCCGCCACAACCGCTCCCACGCGGCGACATGAGAGTCCAGCAGGCCGGGAAAGTCCGCCGCTGTGGACAGCCGGTCGACTGCTTCGGCGAGCGGGTCGCTGATTGCGGTGTCCCGCGAGGTGTGCAGCGCCACGGTCTTCACCACAGTGACGGGTTGACGGGGAGCGATCGGGACCACGAGGCGGTGGACGGCGCTGTGGCGGCCCGGACGAAGCTCCGATGAGACCGGGGCCAGGTCGGCTACGACCGTCGTTCGGGCAGCCATGGCGACGGCGATGTCCGACGTGCTGGTCCGGCAGCTCAGCCAGACCGTGTGGGGCTCCTCTGCCCCGGTCCGCACATGGGTCACATGGCGGCGATTGAGGGCGCGGTAACGGTGCACATTGCCGTTGATCACCTCTCCGTCGAGACAGGACTCGATCTCGACCTCTCCCGACCAGTCCTCGGCCGTGAAGACCGTCCGCAGCACGGCCAGGTGAGGATCCCCCATGTGCACCAGGCGGGTCTGCTCGAGGCCGAGCACGCCTGCCTCGTCGCCCCGGTGGCGGAAGGCACGAGTGAGCGTGGCGCGGTGCAGATCCAGGGTGTGCCGGTGATCCAGGAGGCCGTGTGTGTCCGGGGAGAACCACGGGCCCCACGATCCCTCGGCGTGGCGCAGACGGAACCGGAGTAGCAGCCAGTTGGGGAGGTTGACCAGGTCCTCGTTTACTGCTTGCCGCCCCGCCACGGTCGACTCAAGGCGGTTGTAGCACCCGGCTGCGTAGGTTCCCGGGTAGTGGACCAGGCCCGCCCGGCACTCGGGCACCGCGCCCCGCGTGGCGAAGTAGCCGTTTCCGAGCGTGCACAGCGATTCACGCAACCGTTCGGCGGCAGGGTCGTAGCCCGTCCACTCCCATGTCCACTCCGACATCCGTCGCCCTCATCTCTCCTCCGGGGCCGCTGCAGGCCCAAGCCCGCAGGCCGGGCCTCAGACCGGCTGGGGGACGACGGCGACCGGGCACTCAGAGTGGTGCAGCAGGGCGTGGGCGGTCCTGCCGAGCTGCAGCCCGATGTGGCCGTGCCGGCGCACAGCGCCGACGACGATCAGGTCGGCCTGGACGGATGCCTCCAACAGGACGCGGTGCGCGGGGCCTTCGACCGGCTGGCGACGGACATCGACCTGGGGGTGTTCCCGCATGGCCTCGCGTAGTGCGTCGTCGAGGCCGGTCGAGGCCCGTTCCTCGCGCAACCGGGCGGCGTCGTCCGCGATCAGCATGTGGTCCACGGGCTCGTGGGACGGACTGCGCCAGGCCCGTACGGCCGTCAGGGCGCAGCCGCGCACCTCGGCCTCGCGGACGGCGAACCGCACGGCGCCCTCGCCGCCGCCCGGGTCCCCGACCCCCACCACGATCCGGTCACAGGCTCCCCGGAGGTTCCGCTCCGCGCCACGGACCACGATGACCGGGCAGGCGGCGCGCGCCGCCACTGCGAGGCTGACCGACCCCAGGAGCAGCCCGGCCATCTCGCCACGCCCACGAGAGCCGGTGACCAGAGCGAACGCCTCGGGACCCGCACGCAACAGCACGGAAACGGCATCGTCGGGGAGTACCTCGCCCGACGCCTTCACCTCGGGATTGCGCAGCCGGGCTCGTTCCACGCAGGAAGCGATGATGTGCTGCGCCATGACCTTCTCAGCAGGACGGTCAGTGCTGAAGGACGGTTGGGCTCCTTCGTAACGTTCCCAGAGGGAGGCGTACACAAGACGCAGCGGCAGCCTGTGCCGAGCCGCTTCGTCCACCGTCCAGTCGACTGCAAGCAGACTGGAGTCCGATCCGTCGACGCCCACGACCAGCGGGAGTTCCATCGCCGTCACCGCCTTCTACGTCCGGCTGCCGAAAGGCCCACCTGTGAATACCGTCGCACCGTCCGAGAGCCGCCGCGACATACCAGCCGGGGCCCGGAGCGGGCAGGCAGTCTTGGGCCGGATTGCGGCACGCCGGGCGGCGGCAATGCTGGAGGCATACGGCCGAACCAACCCTCCGCCTCGCCCTTCCCCTCCGCCTCGCCCTTCAAGGACTCAGGACATGTCTGATGCTCCGCACATCGTGAGCGATGTGATGACCCTGCCGGTGGTGGCCGTCGGGCGCGACGCGCGGTTCCAGGACATCGTGCGGGCCATGGAGCAGCGGCAGGTCAGTGCCGTGCCGGTCGTGGAGGGCGAGGGGCGGGTGGTCGGCGTCGTCTCCGAGGCCGACCTGCTGCCCAAGGAGGAGTTCCGGGAATGCGGACTCACCCGCCATGGTCGGATTCGTCGCCGGTCCGCCCTGGCCAAGGCTGAGGCGCTGACCGCTGAGGAGCTCGTGAGCACGCCCGCTGCCACGATCGGCCCCGACGTCACCTTGGCCCAGGCAGCCCAGATCATGGCCAAGAAGCACGTCAAGCGACTGCCCGTGGTCGATGACGAGGACAGGCTTTGCGGCATCGTCAGCCGAGGCGACCTGTTGAAGGTCTTCCTGCGCTCGGACGAGGACATCGAGGAGGAAGTCCGCCGCACCGTGGTGTCCTACCTGTTTCCCACCGTCAGTCACGCCATCCACGTGTCCGTGCGGGACGGGGTCGTCACACTCCGCGGACGCGTCCACGACACCTCGCTCATCTGGGTGGCCGAGCGCCTCGTCCGCGCTCTGGAAGGCGTGGTGGGCGTCGAGTCCCGGCTCAGCGGCGAGGATGCCGCCCCGAGTGGACTCGAGAGCACGCAGTGAGTAGCGGCTCCTGTGCCGCTGGTGGATCACCGGGTACAGCCCGCCGAGCTCGCTGTCGATGCTGAGTTGCCGATCGACCGCCCGCTCGCGAGCAGCGCCTGGCCAGCGGAGCCGAGCAGCAGCCGGGATTCCGGGTGCCAGCTTTCGTGGACCACGGCGACCCAGCCCCGGCAGCTCCCACACGGCGACCGCGTGCACGGTGCCGCCCACAAGGCCCGCGTAGCGAACGGCCCATCGCAGGGCGTCGTGCGAGGACGTCGACCCGTCGACACCGGACACGATCTTCGGCTCGGAGACATCCGTGTCCATCTGTCCCGCCTCTCCTGCGGCTCTCAGCCGCCCGACCGGTCGTCCCTTCGCCTCCACGCTCTGCGAGCCATCACCGCACCGCGAGAGATGCTCCTCCGGGCACATGACGGACGGCGCTGCGGTAGCTTTCGTGACGCGCTGCCCAGCCGGGTTCGGAACATCCGCACATCGTGCCGGGACTCGAGATGCCGAGCGGCCCGGTCGCCTGCCACCCTGAAGGAGTGACATCGGCCCGGCATGGTCCCGGTGGGGCGGTGCCTACCGGGCGGACGCCGCGGACTCCGGGGGACTGGAGGGCTGCCATGACCGCTTCAGGGAAGGGGGCGGGCGGTGACGCACTGACAACATCGCAGGCCAGGGTCCTCTTGGACGCCGACGGGGTGATCATCGAGTGGAGCGGGGAAGCCGAGGCGTTGCTCGGTCACCGGCGCGAGGAGATGGTGGGCCGACCGCTGTCGCCGCTCCTCGTCCGGCCGGAGCCGGACGAGGAGGAAGGCGTTCCGCAGGCGCCGCCGGTCAGCGGCGGCTGCCGGGTGCGCCTGCGGGACCGGTCCGGTCTGCCGGTGGACGTCGAGTGGTGGATGTGGCCGCACATCAGCCCCAAGGGCCCGGTGACCTGGGCGGTGTTCCTCGCTGCCACGCGCGGTGCAGATCCGGGTGACTTCGACCGGGCGGTGCTGGATGCATTGCTGACCGAGTCACCGATGGGACTGCACGTCCTCGACACCGAACTGCGTCTGGTGCGGTTCAACACCGCCTCGCCAGGAATGCGCGACGTGCGTGCCGAGGACGTCATCGGGAGACCGGCGCGCGAGGTCGCGCCCACCGTGGTGACCGACACCGTCGAGCATTTGCTGCGGCACGTCCTGAGGACGGGCGAGCCAGTCATCGACTTCGTCCAGCCAGGGTATCCGCCCGCCGATCCACAGGGAGAACACCTGTTCTCCCTGTCGGCGTTCCGGCTGCGCAATCGCGCAGGAGAGCCTCTTGGTGTGGCGAGCCTGGCCATTGATGTCACGGAGCGCTACCGGTACCGATCGCGCCTCGAGCTCCTCAATGACGCCAGCATGCGCATCGGCACCAGCCTGGACCTCGCCCGTACCGCGGAGGAGTTGGCCGAGACAGTGGTGGGACGCGTGGCCGACGCCGTCAGCGTGGACGTGCTCGACTCCGTCTACCGGGGCGAGGCGCCCGAGCCCGGACCGGTGCCCGCCGAGGTCACGTTCCGGCGCACCGCGTTCCGCGTGATCGAGGCCTCCGGCCTGCGGCCCGCTTACGCCATCGGCGAGAAGGCCTCCTACGGCTTCCCGACACCGCTCACCCAATGCCTGGCCGATCTGCGGCCCCGCCTGATCCCGAAGGTCAACGACGACGACACATGGCTGGCGCACGATCCGCTCCGGGCGGACCGCATGCGCGCCGCGCGGGTGCACTCGATGATGGTCGTGCCGCTGGCCGCCCGCGGCGTCGTGCTCGGGGTGGCCAGCTTCTACCGCTCCGTGACGCCCGAGCCCTTCGACGAGGACGACCTGACCATCGTCGGCGAACTAGCCGCGCACACTGCACTGGGTCTGGACAACGCCCGCCGTTACACACGCGAGCACACTGCCGCCCTCGTCTTGCAGAACAGCCTGCTGCCAGGCCGACTGCCCGACCAGAATGCCGTCGAGGCGGCTTTCAGCTACCTTCCGGGGCACGCCGGCGGCCCGTGGCACGACGTCCCGTGGTACGACGTCATCCCGCTGTCCGGCGCACGGATCGCACTCGTGGTCGGGGATGTGGCGGGCCACGGCATGCGTGCCGTGGCCACCATGGGCCGGCTGCGCGCCGCGACTCAAAGCCTGGCCGCCCTGGACCTGACCCCCGACGAGGTGCTGGCGCACCTGGACGACCTGATGGTCCGGCTCGCCGAGGAGGGCCGTCTGGCCGCCGCCAACGACCCACTGGACGTTCAGCCCACCACCGCCACCTGCGCCTACGCGGTCTACGACCCCGTGAGCCGGCATCTCGTCGTGGCCCGCGCCGGGCATCCCACCCCGCTCCACGCCCACCCCGACGGGCACGTGGCGTCGGCCGACGCACCCGCCGGACCGCCGCTGGGCGGCGACGGGCTGCCCTTCGAGACCTGGGATACACGCCTGCCGGAAGGGACTCTGATCGCCCTCTACACCGAGGGACTGGTCCGCCGGTCATCGGACGAGGACGGAGGCGTCGCGCGGTTGCGGTGCGTCCTGGGCCAGCAACATGCGTGCATGCGGGAGGCGTGCGACGCGGTGATCTACTCGCAGTTGTCCGGACGAGCCGCGGAGGACGTCGTGCTCCTCCTCGCCCGGACCTGTGTCCTCAACGACGACCAAGTCGCTTCCTGGACCTTCCCCAGCGATCCCGCGATCGTGGCCACCGCCCGCACCCTGGCCGACCGCCAGCTGACCAGTTGGGGGCTGTCCGAGCTCGCCTTCACCACGGAGTTGATCGTCAGCGAGCTGGTCACCAACGCCATCCGGTACGCCCCGGGCACCATCCAGGTACGGCTTGTCCGGGACCGCGCACTGATCTGCGAGGTCACCGACGGCAGCAGCGCCGCCCCTCACCTGCGCCACCCGCGGACCACCGACGAGGGCGGCCGCGGGCTCCTGCTCGTCGCCCAGCTCACCGACCGCTGGGGCACCCGCCACACCCGCCGCGGTAAGACCATCTGGACCGAACAACCGCTGCCCACGCATCCGGACGGCACCGTGCCTGTCGCCCCGGACATCTGATCACCGGGTTTCGACCGGCAGGCCGGGCAGCCGGCCTCGGAGGCGCTGCACCGGGCGTCCGTCGCGGCGCCGACGTCGTACACCGTGCCTATCGAGTTGTCGGCCGGTGCGGCCACGTGCCATCTGCGGGAGCCGCTGGGGCGCCCGGCGCCGGCCGTCACGGACGGCGCGCGTGCCCGCCTGGGAGGTCACGGCCTCTGCGGCACGACCGCGACCGGGCACTGGGCGTGGTGCAGAAGTGTGTGACCGACGCATCCGAGCTGGAGTCCGAAGTGGCCTGTCCTGGGCCGGGCCCCGACGACCACGAGGTCAGCGGCTGCCGATCGGTCCACGAGGATCTTGCCGGCCGCCCCCTCGATCGTCGCACGGTGCGTCCGTACCCGGGGATGCTCGGCGTTCGCTTCCGCGAGCACGGCGTCGAGCCGCGCGGAGGCCTCCTCCTCGGGAGTGTTCGCCGCTTCCTCCGGAGGACGACTCCGGTGGGCGGGACTGCGCCAGGCCCGCACCACGTCCAGGATGCAACCGCGCACCTCGGCCTCGCGGAAGGCGAACCGCACGGTCTCGGCGGTGGTGTCGGCGTCCCCCAGGCCAAGCAGTATCCGCTCATGCGTTCCGGCCATGCCCGCCCGATCGCCGCGGACCACAATCACCGGACAACGAGCCCTGCCCGCCACGGCCAGACCGACTGACCCGAGAAGCATTCCTTTGAACTGACCGCGACCGCGCGACCCCGTCACCAGCGCGGACGCACCATCACCCTCGCGCACGAGGGCGGCTGCGGCCTCCTCCGTGAGGATGTCGGTGGTGACCTTCACGTCAGGGTTGCGCCGCTCGGCGCGCTCCGCCCCGGAAGCCACGATGTGCTCCGCCAGCACCTGCTCGGAGGGGCGCGCCAGACCGATGGACGGCAGGGCACCCTCGTATCGCTCCCAGAGGGAGGCGTAGACGAGCCTGAGGGGAACACCGTGGCGGACTGCCTCGTCCACGGCCCAGTCGAGGGCAAGCAGACTCGAGTCCGATCCGTCGATGCCTACAACCAGAGGGAGTGTCATCGTCCCCACCGCCTTCCTTGGGGCTTGCAGCGCATGGGACCGACTTCACCGTTGCACCCTCTCTCGCCGGGGCACGAGGGGCCCTTAGGCCCCTTCCGGGGGCCATAGGTCCATGGCTCGTCCATCCGCGCCACGGCCGCTCACGGCAGAGGCGCACCGCCAGACGTCTGCGGCTGGTGGTTCCCTTCGGGGGCCTGGAGTACGGAGGCGGAGGTGCGGTCGATCAATTCGGGGAGGGCCGAGCGCACCGGGTCGCTCAGTCCCGTGCCGAGTTCGACATCGGCCACCTCAACGGCGTGCACGACGACCTTCCGCGGGAGCAGGTCGAGGGCTTCCGCCAGAGCGAGGCATTCCCCCAGCCCCAGGGCGTGCGTGCTCGCCGTACCAGTCCCGTGGCCGGCCGCCTCCGTCGCTGTCAGGGTGTGCAGCTCGCCCGGCCTGGCCGGACGCAGGCGGAGGGCTTCCACGACGACCACGGTGTCCGCTCCGCGCCACAGTTCGAGCATCCGGCCGGGTTCGCCGTCGCTGACCGCCAGCACGATGTCGTCGGGGACCCTGCCTCGCAAGGCCTCCACCACCGCCGGACCCGCCCCGTCGTCCCCGCGGAGGGGGTTGCCCACGCCGATCACCACGACCCGGCCGGTCATGCGCGTTCCACGGTCAGATCGAGGAAGTGGGCGGCGCAGGAGATGCAGGGGTCGTGATTGCGGATGGCCCGCTCGCACAAGCGAATGAGCTCCTCGTCGTCGGCCGCGGCGCCGGGCCGGTCCAGGCGTGCCTGGACGGCCCGGCGTACGTCCTCCTCGATGGCCGTCTGGTTCTGTGCCGTGGGCGGGATGATGCGGGCTGCGGTGAGCGTGCCGTCCTCGGCAAGGGCGTAGCGGTGGTACAGCAGCCCGCGGGGTGCCTCGGTCGCTCCGGCGCCCACCGCGTTCCGCGGAAGGACGTCGAGAGCCGACCGCGACGGTTGTTCGTAGCCCTCGATGATCCTCAGGGCTTCCTCGACGGCCTGCACCACCTCCACGGCGCGTACCACGATGCTTCGGAAGGGGTTGTCGCAGATGTCCCCGGCCACGGGGTCGCCCAGCCCGGCGTCCCTGGCGGCTTCGGCCGCAACCGGGTGGAGCCACCGGCCGTTGATCGCGTAGCGGGCCAGGGGGCCGGTCAGGTAGCGGCGGCCGTCGAGCGCGGCGGTCAGAGCGGTGCTGTGCGGCACCTGCTCTTCGTGAACGTGCTGTTCGAGGTCGGACACGGGGAACTCGCGCAGCGCAGGGGTTCGGCCGTGGGCGGTGATGGCCGTTGGTGTGCCGGAGTCGATGGCGTAGCGGCCCGGGTCGCGCAGTGCGAGCAGGTCGTGATCGCTTGCCGCGTCGGGGAAGTCGAACGCCGCCACCCAGCGGACGGTTTCCAGTGCGTCGTCGCGGGCCTGCCGCAACCGTTCGGCCAACGGACGGAGTTCCTCGGGCGCCGGTGTGCGGTAGAAGCCGCCGACGCGGACGTTGACCGGATGGATGGGGCGTCCGCCCAGTTGTTCGAGGATCGCGTTGCCGGTCTGTTTGATCCGCAGGCCGCGCTCGACGGCCGCCCGCTGGTCGCGGGCGAGTTCGACGGCATCGGCCCGGCCGAGGAAGTCGGGGGCGTGCAGCAGGTAGATGTGCAGGGTGTGGCTTTCGATCCATTCGCCGCAGTACAGCAGTCGGCGCAGCTGCGCGAGAGGCCCGTCCACGGTGACACCGCAGGCGTTCTCGATCGCCTGGCAGGCGCTCATCTGGTAGGCGACCGGGCAGATTCCGCAGATGCGGGCGGTGATGTCCGGTGGCTCGGTGTGGCCCCGGCCGATCAGGAAGGCCTCGAAGAACCGGGGTGGTTCGTAGATACGCAGCCGCGCCTCGGTGACCGTCTCCTCCTGTACGCGCAGGTGCAGGGCGGCTTCGCCTTCCACCCGGGCCAGTGCGTCCAGCCGCAGGACGCGGGTTCCGCGATGGCTCATGCGGGCCTTTCCGGGTCGGTTTCTGTTCCTGCCCGAGGGGTGTCCTGCTCCTCGGCGGCGAGATCGGCTACGGGGGCATATTCCGGCGACGCGGCGTTGAAGGTGCGGAAGACACGCAGGATGTCCGCCTCGCTCATTCCGTCGCGGCGCAGCTGCGCGACCATGGAGCGCAGGTTGGGCCGCTCGGACGGTCCGAAGCAGCCGTAGCACCCGCGTCCGTAGGCGGGGCAGATGGCACCGCACCCGGCATGGGTGACCGGGCCCAGACAGGGGGTGCCGTGGGCCACCGTGACGCAGGTGGTGCCGCGCCTCTTGCACTCGAAGCAGACGCTGTGGCTGGGGATCTGGGGTTTGCGTCCGGACAGGTGGGCGGTGATGACTTCGAGAAGCTGGCGGCGGTCGATGGGGCAGCCCCGGAGTTCGAACTCGACCGGTACGTGTGCCGAGATCGGGGTCGAGGTCTCCAGGGTGGCGATGTAGTCCGGGCGGGCATAGACCGCCGCGCGGAATGCATCGACGTCTCCGAAGTTGCGCAGTGCCTGGATGCCGCCCGCGGTGGCGCAGGCTCCGATGGTCACCATGCGCCGGGAGATGCGCCGGATGTGTTGGATCCGCTCGGCGTCCTCGGCCGTGGTGATCGAGCCCTCGACCAGGGAGAGGTCGTACGGACCACGTCCGGACAGCTCCGCGCGCCCCCCGCCGGGGCCCTCGGTGGCGGACATCTCCAGGAAGTGCTCGATGCGTACCTGCTCGGTGAGGCCGAGCAGTTCGTCCTCGCAGTCGAGCAGGGTCAGCTGGCAGCCGTCGCAGGACGCGAACTTCCACACGGCGAGCGTGGGCCGGGGGTCCGGGTTCGCTCGTCGGCGGGCGGCGTGTCCCAGATCGGTGTCCGCCGCTCGGGCGGTGGACCGTCCTGGGACGCCGGCCGGTCCTCGGTCGGTTTCCATCTCACAACTCCCGTACGGACAGCAGGCGTTCCACGCGGTCGTAGCCGACCACAGGTCCGTCACGGCACAGCAGCAGCGGGCCGAGCTGGCAGTGGCCGCAGTGGCCGGAGGCGCAGCGCATGTTGCGTTCCAGCGACACCTGAACGCGGTGCGCGGCGAGGCCTCGGCCCATCAGGGCTCGCGCGGTGTGGCGCATCATCACCTCGGGCCCGCACACCAGCGCGTGGGTCCGGTCCGGCCGGAGTGCCAACGCGTCGAGGAGGGTGGTGACGACCCCCACCGAGCCTTGCCAGCCCGGGCCGGGGCGGTCGACGGTCACCCCCACCTCGGCCCTGCCGCGCCAGCTTTCGATGTCCTCCAGGTAGATCAGATCGTCAGGGGTACGGGTTCCCACCAGGATCCCCAGCCGACCGTAGGCGGCCGGCCGGCCCAGGACCGCGTGCACCACCGGTCGCAGTGGCGCGAGCCCGATGCCGCCTGCGATCACCAGCACGTCCTGGCCGACCGCAGCGTCCAGGTCCCAGCGGGTGCCGAACGGCCCGCGCAGCCCGACGGTGTCTCCCGGACACAGGTCGTACAGGGCGGTCGAGACCGCCCCCACCGCGCGTACGGTGTGCACGAGGCCCCCGTGCGAGCCGCGCAGGGCGCTGACCGAGACCGGCACCTCACCGACCCCGAACGCGTAGATCATCGCGAACTGGCCCGGTGAGAAGGGCGGGAGTTCCCTGTCGGCAGGAACCAGTTCCACCGAGCGGGTGTCGGCAGTCTCCGCCCGGGTTTCGGCGACCCGGTACGGCAGCGGCGGCGTCACGGTGCTCATGGCGAGCCGCTTCCGTGGGGTGCGTACAGGTCCAGCAGCCTGATGCGGGTGGCCTGCAGGCGCTCGGCAACCACCTCGGTGAAGCGGCGCATCAGGGCGTAGCCGAGTTCTGGGTCGGCGGCGCAGAGGGCGAGGACGTCGGTGGCGGGGAACTCCGTGGCTTCCACCGCGGTCACCGCTCGTGCACCGAGGTGCCAGCGGTACGGCGGGCAGATCCACGACCAGCCCAGTAGTTGGCCCGGACCGAGCGTTTCCACCAGGGTCTCCGGTTGCCTGCCGGGAACGCAGATGTCGAGGGCGACCCTGCCGCCGCGCAGCAGCCAGAAGCGGTCGGCTTCTGCACCCTCGTCGAACAGGCGCGCGTCGGCCGGGAACACCACGTCGAGCCCGAGGGCCATCAGCCGCTCGCGCTGTGCGAGTGGCAGGAAGTCCAGGGGCGGCGGCAGCTCGGTCACGGTGCCTGCCCCGATGCCTCGGACCGCGTCCAGTCGTGCAGAGCGGCGGCCTCCTCGGTGATGTCGATGCCCACCGGGCACCACACGATGCAGCGGCCGCAGCCCACACAGCCGGAGGAGCCGAACTGGTCGTACCACGTGCCGAGTTTGTGGGTCATCCACTGCCGGTAGCGACTGCGCGGGGACGTCCGGACGGGGCCGCCGTGCAACTGGGAGAAGTCCAGGTCGAAGCAGGAGTCCCACAGCCGCCACCGCTCCGCGTGGTCACCGGTGAGGTCGGTGACGTCCTCGGTGGTGGTGCAGAAGCAGGTGGGACACACCATGGTGCAGTTGCCGCACGTCAGGCAGCGCCCGGCAACGTCGTCCCAGCGGGGGGCGTCGAGCGTGCCGGCCATCAGCTCCCGCAGGTCGGCCTCGGGCATGGTCCGTCCCATCCGGTCCGCGGCGGCGGCGACGCCCGCGCGGGCCGCCTCACGGGTGGCGGGGTCGGCCGGGCGGACGGGCAGTTCCGCCAGGATCTCGTCGCCTTCCCGGCTACCGCCGCGGATCCAGAAGCGGTGGCCGTCGTCATCGACCACCTCGGTGATCACCAGGTCACAGCCGGGAGGGGCCGCGGGGCCCGTGCCCATCGAGACACAGAAGCAGGTGCCGCCGGGCTCCGTGCACTCGACCGCGATGAGCAGCGCTCCTGCGCGCCGCCCCTGGTAGACGGGGTCGCGGTGGGTCCCTCCGGTGAGTACCCGGTCCTGGATGGCGATGGCCCGTGCGTCGCAGGGACGCACCCCGAGGAAGGCGTACCGCGGTGCCGGGGGTTCCTCGGCCGTGAACACGATCTCCTCGCTCACCCGGTCGGCACGCCACTGCCGCACCTTCGCCGGATGCAGGAACTGCTTCCACGACTGGGGGCCCGCCGCGTTCGCGAAGGCGGCACCGTCGGCCCGCTCCCGCAGCCGGTACCGCCCGGCTTCAAGTTCCACACCCCACCCGTACGGCAGCTCGTCGGCCGACTCCAGCTCGGCCAGCACGATCGCACCGTCCCGCACGGTGGGCCCGATCACGGTGAAACCGCGCCCGGTCAACACCTCCACCAGCGCGACCATGCCCTCCTTCCCCATATTCGACCCGCCGGACGCAGGTGGGGAGCAGGCGTTCACGTCGGGGACCGTAGTCATGGCCGTTCTCCTTCAGCACCGCGTCTGGCAAGTGGGACATCACGGGTGCCTCACACAGTCCACGAACCCAGGATTTCTGGTCCGGCACCACTCGGGTAGGGCCATGCGGGCCATGGGCCGGGGGCCGTTCGTCTTCGCCCACTCGATCGGCCCGGCTCACTCTGCTGCATCCGCGGCCGGAGGGCCGGAGCGGTCGTCATAGGGCTCGACGGCCACGCACCAGGGCCGTTCGGCCCAGTGCGTACCGGACGGCGCGGACAGATGGTCGAAGAGGGCTCGCAGAAAGGGGCCGCTATGCGGTGGGAAACGATCCGGAAGGCTACTCCGCCTCGCGTCGAGCCCAATCTGGGCGACTACGAGAAGGTGCGCGCGAGCTTCACCTGGTCGCAGGCGCGCGCCAACCTGCAGGGGCTGCCCGGCGGGCGGGGTCTGAACATCGCGCACGAGGCCGTGGACCGGCATGCGGCGTCGGACCGCGCCGCGGCGGTCGCGCTGCGCTGTGTCGGGCGGGACGATTCCGTGACCTGTGTGACGTACGGGGAGCTGGCCCGTTCCGCGTCACGCTTCGCCAACGTGCTCCGGACCCTCGGCATCGGTCACGGCGACCGGGTGGTGACGCTGTTGGGCCGTTGCCCCGAGCTGTACACCGTGGTCCTGGGCACGCTCAAGAACACCAGCGTCCTGTGCCCACTGTTCTCCGCCTTCGGGCCGGATCCGGTCGCCCAGCGAGTGACGCTGAGCGATTCCCAGGTACTGGTCACCACGGCGGATCTGTATCGCAGGAAGGTCGCCGGGCAACGCGAGAGACTCGCCGCCCTGCGCCACGTGCTGATCGTCGGCGAGGGCGCGGATGAGCTGCCCGGCACCGCTTCCCTCGCCGCGCTGATGACCGGGGCGGCCGACACCTTCACCATTCCGCCGACCTCGCCCCACGACATGGCCCTGCTGCACTTCACAAGCGGTACGACAGGCACCCCCAAAGGCGCCGTGCATGTGCACGAGGCGGCCGTCGCCCACTACGTGACCGCGCTGTACGCCCTGGACCTCCACGAGGACGATGTGTTCTGGTGCACGGCCGATCCGGGCTGGGTCACCGGTATGTCCTACGGAATCGTCGCGCCGCTCATGCACGGTGTCACGGTCGTGGTGGACGCGGGCGACTACGACGCCCGCCGCTGGTACCGGATCCTCGCCGACCAGCGAGTCAGTGTCTGGTACACGGCGCCGACGGCGCTGCGGATGCTGATGCGGACGACGCCGCGGTCGGGACCGTACGATCTGCCCCGCTCGTTCGACCTCAGCGCATTGCGGTTCATCGCATCGGTCGGTGAGCCGCTCAATCCGGAGGCCGTGGTCTGGGGAAAGGACGTCCTCGGGCTGCCGGTGCACGACAACTGGTGGCAGACCGAGACCGGCGCCATCATGATCGCGAACTTCGCCGCCTGTGAGATCCGGCCTGGGTCGATGGGGCGTCCGCTGCCCGGCGTGGAGGCGGCGGTGCTGCGGCGCGGCGAGGACGGCCGGGC
Source organism: Streptomyces sp. NPDC007095 (assembly GCF_040634475.1). NCBI lineage: Bacteria > Bacillati > Actinomycetota > Actinomycetes > Kitasatosporales > Streptomycetaceae > Streptomyces > Streptomyces sp. NPDC007095. Next base: position 31,616 of record NZ_JBEYFS010000009.1, on the reverse strand, counting down.
GGAGAGGATTGAAGGCCGCGTCACCGTGCTGGAGGAGCCCGGCGTGGAGGGCGAGCTGGCACTCCGGCCCGGCTGGCCGTCCATGTTCCGCGGCTATCTGCACGACGATCAACGCACCGCGGGGGCCTTCGCAGACGGCTGGTACCTCACCGGTGACCTGGTACGACGCGACGCGGACGGCTGGTTCTGGTTCGTCGGGCGCGCCGACGACGTCATCAAGTCGGCAGGTCACCTCATCGGGCCGTTCGAGGTCGAGAGCGTGCTGATGGAGCATCCGGCGGTCGCCGAGGCCGGGGTGATCGGCCGGCCCGATCCCGTCGCCGGGAACATCGTGAAGGCGTTCGTCACGTTGCGGCCGGGCTTCGACGCGACCGCTCGAACCCGGCAGGAGCTGCTGGCATTCGCCAGGCGCCGGCTCGGCCCGGCCGTGGCACCACGCGAGATCGCCTTCGACCAGCACCTGCCCCACACCCGCAGTGGAAAGGTGATGCGCCGCCTGCTGCGAGCGCGTGAACTGGGCCTGCCCGAAGGCGACATCTCCACTTTGGAGAAGGACACCTCCCCGCAGGAGATGACGGAGGCGCCTTCATGAGCACCACCCGCACCCCACGCAAACCCCGGCCCCCAGCCCGGTCGAACCGTCAGGCCGCGCACCGCCTGGCCCTGCTGGAGTCGATGCTGCGCGTCCGCCGGTTCGAGGAACGCTGCGTGGAGCTGTACAGCGCGGCGCGCATCCGCGGTTTCATGCACCTCTACATCGGTGAGGAAGCCGTGGCCGTCGGCGTCAACGAGGCCCTCACAGACGACGACGCGGTCGTGTCGACGTACCGCGAACACGGCCATGCGCTCGCCCGCGGGGTTCCGCCCGAGGCGATCATGGCGGAGATGTTCGGCAAGGTCACCGGCTGCAGCCATGGCCGTGGCGGCTCCATGCACCTCTTCGACGTCGGCCGCCGCTTCTACGGCGGCAACGCGATCGTCGGCGGCGGGCTGCCCCTCGCGGCCGGCCTCGCCCTCTCCGACCGTATGACCGGCCGCAACCGGGTGACCTGTTGCTTCTTCGGCGATGGCGCCTTCGCCGAGGGCGAGTTCCACGAGACGGCCAACCTCGCCGCGCTCTGGGAACTGCCCCTGCTGCTGGTCTGTGAAAACAACCTGTACGCGATGGGCACGGCCCTGGCCCGCCACCAGGCCCAGACCGACCTCGCGCTGCGTGCCGCCGCGTACGGCATGGTCTCGTGGGCCGTCGACGGCATGGACGTCCTCGCGGTCGAGGACGCTGCCCGGCGGGCCGCCGAAGGAGTGCGCGCCGGAACAGGTCCGCACTTCCTGGAGATGCGCACCTACCGCTTCCGCGCCCACTCCATGTACGACCCCGACCGTTACCGCGACAAGGCCGAGATCGAACACTGGAGGGAGCGCGACCCGGTCGAAGGGCTCGCCCGGCGGATGCGGGAAGCGAAGGAGCTGACGGACAAGGCCCGCACCGCCATGGAGGACCGTCTGTCAGCCGAGCTCGACGACGCCGTCGAAGCCGCCGACCAGGCTCCCGAAGAGCCCCTCGAAGATCTGCTCAAGTACGTCACCAGCCCGGTGGAGGCGAGCCGGCCATGACAGCGACCCATACCCGTACCACCGGACCCCCCGCGACCTCCGACCAGAAGACGACTTATCGCGAGGCGATGCGCGAAGCCCTGCGCGAGGCGCTGCGCACCGACGAGCGGGTGTTTCTGATGGGTGAGGACGTGGGCCGGTACGGCGGCTGCTTCGGCGTCAGCCTCGGTCTGCTGGAGGAGTTCGGACCGGAACGGATCCGCGACGCCCCGTTGTCGGAGTCCGCCTTCGTCGGCGCAGGCATCGGCGCGGCCCTGGCGGGGATGCGGCCGATCGTCGAGATCATGACGGTCAACTTCAGCCTGCTGGCCCTGGACCAGATCCTCAACAACGCGGCGACCTTGCTGCACATGTCGGGCGGCCAGCTGCCGGTCCCGATCGTCATCAGGATGACCACGGGCGCCGGACGGCAGCTGGCCGCCCAGCACTCGCACAGCCTGGAGGGCTGGTACGCGCACATCCCGGGCCTGCGCGTGCTGGCCCCGGCGACGATCACGGACGCCCGCCACATGCTCGCCCCGGCACTGGCCGACCCCGACCCCGTGCTGATCTTCGAGCACGGCAGCCTGTACAACGTCTCCGGTGAACTGCCCACCGTGACGGGCCTGGTCGACATCGAACACGCCGCCGTTCGCCGACCCGGCACCGACGTCTCGGTGATCACCTACGGCGGCTCGCTGCCCAAGGCACTGGCTGCCGCCGACGACCTGGCGAGGGTTGGCATCAGTGCGGAGGTCGTGGACCTGCGCACCCTGCGCCCCCTGGACGACGCCACCATCGGCGAGTCGGTCGCGCGCACGCACCGCGCCGTCGTCGTCGACGAAGGCTGGCGCACCGGCAGTCTCGCCGCGGAGATCTCCGCGCGCCTCACCGAACAGCACTTCTACGACCTCGACGCCCCCATCGAACGGGTGTGCAGCGCCGAAGTGCCCATGCCCTACGCGCGCCGACTGGAGGAGGCCGCGCTGCCGCAACCCGCCGGAATCGTCAAGGCCGCACGCCGCGCGGTCGGCGAGTCCGTGCCGGCCAGTGCGGACGAACCGGGTGCGGTCGCCGGGGGGTCGAGCTGAAATGGCCGACTTCACCATGCCCTCGCTCGGTGCGGACATGGACGAGGGCCTGTTGCAGGAGTGGCTCGTGGGTCCGGGGGACCGGGTGCACAAGGGCGACGTCATCGCCGTCGTGGAAACCGACAAGGCGGCCATCGAGGTCGAGTGCTTCCAGTCCGGCACCGTGGGACGGCTGCTGGTCCAGCCGGGGACCCGGGTGCCGGTGGGAACACCACTCGCGATGATCGAAAGCGAGGGCACGCCCAGCGTGCGTGCGGGCGCTCCTGAGGAGTCGGCGAGGGCCCGCGTGGAGGCGAGCTCCCCAGCGGGCGTCGAGCCGGACGTCGAGGCTGTGCCGCGGGAGACGATCCGGATCCCTGCGCGCACGGAGGCCGAGCAGGAACCGACCGCGCAGCCCGAACGCCCCACACCCCGGCGGAAGGAGATCCGCGAGTCGAAGCCCGGCCAAGAGCCCGTGGGCGCGGGATCCCGGAACAAGCCTGCCAGCCGGTCCGCGCGCACATCGGGCAGCCCCACACAACCACCGCCGAACCTGTACGCCGAGGCCGCATCGGCCATCGGGGCGGGACCGCTGGTGCGGCACCTCGCGCTACGGCGGGGCATCGATCTGACCGCTGTGCACGGCACCGGACGCGGCGGACGGATCACCCGTGCTGACGTGGAGCGCGCTTCGCCCTCCTCCGTGCCAAGAGTACGGGCCACCCCGTACGCCCGGCGGCTCGCCCAGGACCTCGGCATCGACCTGACGGCTGTCGGGGGCACCGGGGACGGCGGAGCCGTCAGTGCGGCGGACGTGCACACGGCTGTGCGTGCACGCACCGCACGGCACGAACCGGAGCGGCCGACTGAGCGCCGGCGGGACGGCGAGGAGCACAGGCACGCGGCTGTGCCGACCGACAGCCGCACGGAACACCGTACGGACGCCATGCGCCGTGCCATCGCCGACCTCATGAGCCGCTCCAAGCGGGAGATCCCCCACTACTACCTGTCCACCACGATCGACTTCACGGCCGCCGAGGACTGGCTGCGCCGGTTCAACCGCGGCCGTCCGCCCACCGACCGCCTCGTTCCCGCGGCCCTCCTGCTGAAGGCGGCTGCCGCAGCAGCACGTGAGGTGCCGAGCCTCAACGGCTACTGGCAGGACGACGAGTTCGTGCCCGGCTCCGCGGTCAACCTGGGTGTCGCGGTGTCGCTCCGTCAGGGCGGACTGCTCGCGCCGGTCATCCACGGCGCCGACACATTGCCACCCGATGCCCTCATGACCAGCCTCAAGGGCCTGGTCGAGCGCGCCCGCCGGGGACGGCTGCGCGGAAGCGAGATGTCCGGCGCGACCCTGACCGTCACCAGTCTGGGCGACCAGGGCGTGGAGACCGTGTTCGGTGTCATCCATCCGCCCCAGGTGGCCATGGTCGGCTTCGGCGCGGTCGTCGAGCGGCCCTGGGCCACGGGCGGCATGCTCGGTGTGCGTCCGGTGGTGACCGTGACCCTGGCGGCCGACCACCGGGCCACCGACGGTGCCGTAGGGGCGCGCTACCTGACGGCGGTCGGCCGACTGCTGCAGAAACCGGAGGAGTTGTGAGTCAGATGAAGCCCCTGGACGACGCGGAAGCCCTGTCGGTGATCAAGGAGTCGATCACCCGGATCATCCCTGACGCGGACTTCACACTGGTCGAACCGGACGACAAGTTCCGTGACGTGCTCGAACTCGATTCACTCGACTTCCTCAGCCTGGTGGAACTGTTGTCCGAGCGTACGGGAATCCGTATCGATGAGGAGGACTACCCCGAACTGACCACGCTGTCCGACACGACACGGTTCCTGGTCGACAGGTCGAAGAACAGGACCAGCCCGGCGTCGTGAGCCCCGGCACCGGGCAGACCTGTTCGAACTCCTGTCGATCGGGCGGGTTCACTCGCGGCGCAGCACGACTTTGAGGGCTCCCGTGGTGGTGCCGCGTGCGAACACCTCGTAAGCCTCTTCCATCCGGTCGAGACCGAAGGTGTGGGTGACCCGCGCAGAGACGGGCAGGCGTCAGTCATGAGGAACGACGGCGACAGGGCAGCGCCGGCGCGGACCAGCACCACCGGCCGCTCGGCCCGCGCCACGACGGGCATGCTGACGTCACCCAGGAAGTAGCTCTCGACGCGCTCCAGACCACGTGAACCCAGCACCGTCATCTCCGACTCCGACGCCGCTTGGAGCAGGGCGTTCTGAGCGTCGTCGGCAACAAGGTTCGCGACGATGGACAGGCCCGGATGGCGCGCCTGGAGCTTCGCCCGCGCGGTGCGGACAAGACGCTTCGCCCAGTAGTTCTGATCGACTTTCCGCGGGGACGCGGGTCGGTTCCGGCGCCAGCAGCGGCCACGCGTGCAGCAAGCGCAGGGTGAGCTTGCGCTTCTCGGCCTCGTCGGCGGCTCAGCGGGCAGCGGCAAGGCTCGCGGGCGAGCCGTCGAGGCCCACGGTGACGGCTGGTTGCATGGCGGCGGCCTCCGTCTCGTAAGAAGCTGGAAATGTCGGTGGACGAGTCCGATCGAGTGGAGGATCCGGACCTCGCCTGTATGCCGAGCGCGGTGCGTTCTCTCATTCGAGCATCATCCCGATCCATGCCTCGGCGCGTGTGGAGCTGTGGAGTAGGGGGCGGAGGCGTGGAATCCGGCACGAGAGGAGACTGGGGCGGTGACGATTCCCGTGGTGGTCGGCGTCGACGGATCCGAGGCGAGCCTTGAAGCGGTCGACTGGGCCGCCGACGAGGCGGTCCGGCACGGGGTGGCGCTCCACATCCTGCACGCCGCGACCGGGGGCCACGAAGCGTCGGGCCTGCTCACCACTGCCTCGGAACGGGCCAGGCAGGGCAGTCCCACGGTGCGGCTGTCGAGCGAGGTGTCGCATGAGGACGCGGCCTCCGCCCTGATCGACAAGGGGCGCAACGCCTTCGCATTGGTACTCGGGTCCAGAGGGCTTGGAGACCTCGCCGACCTGCTCCTGGGCTCGGTCAGCCTCGCCGTGGCCGCGCGAGCCGACTGCCCGGTCGTCGTGGTCCGCGGCGCATTGACGCACCGGGAGGCCCGGCTCGGGAGCGTCGTCGTCGGAGTCGAGGACGAAAAGAGCAGCGGCACGGCCCTGGGGTTCGCTTTCCGCGAGGCCCAGGTGCGGCGCTGTCGGCTGGTGGCAGTGCACGCCTGGAGCGCATCGGGCGGTGCTTTCAGCGCACCTCAGGCCCCGTCGTGGCCCCTGGAGGCGCACCTCCGCTCACCGGCACAGGTGCTCGACGACGCCCTGCGCGTGCCGGCGGAGCGGCACCGCGGCGTCCTGGTCGAGAGGCGCCTGATCGAGGCGCCGGCACGCCAGGCACTGCTGGAAGCGGCGTCAGGAACGGACCTTCTGGTCGTTGGCGCCAGCCCACGGCTGGTGCATCGGGGCCTGCAACTGGGCCTGATCAATCATGCGGTACTGCATCACGCGCCGTGTCCCACTGCGGTCGTACCACAAATATGACCGCCACCGGCTGAGACGGACCGTGTCGACGGCCGACCCTTCGGGGCCGGACGCCGGTCCCGAAGGGACTTTCGGCCCCGTGACCGAAGCCCCCTGTCGTTCGATTGTGGGACGAGGTGGGGGAACGGACCAGCAACGTGCTGGAGGCCGCATCATGAGCGCACAAGGTTCGCCGTCCGCATCCGGTCCGCCCCGGCCGCGCAGAGGCAACGCGCCACATGGGGCGAACCCTCTGAGGCGTACGTCCGACAGGTTTGAATGCTTGTTCCGCCGCGTACTGATGCTCCTCCTCGTCCTCGGACTGCCGGTGGCCGCGCTCAGCACGGGGCTGACGGCGTACGAGTCGTCCATGCGCACCGTGCAGGCCCAGGTTGCGGAACGACACGAGGTCACCGCCCGAGTGACGTCGAACGTGCATGGCGACGACCGTGTGTCGAAGCAACGGGCGCAGATCCGCTGGACCGAGCGGAACGGCATCGTGCGCACGGGGATCACCCTCGTGGGACCGGGAACACCCAAGGGCGCCACCATGCGGGTGTGGGTGGACCGGGACGGAGCCATCACCGGTGCACCCATGAACGCGGTCACCGCAAAGGCCAACGGCTGGTTCGTGGGTGGCATGGCGGCACTCTGTGCGGTCGCCGGGTTCTACGCGGCACGAGCAGCCATGCTCCTCGCGTTGGACCGGAGAAGGTACGCGCAGTGGGACGTCGAATGGGACCTGGTGGAGCCGCTGTGGTCCGAGCGCTTCCGCCGGTGACGCGCAGGACCGAACGGGGGCCGAGGAGAGGAAGTGCGGTCGACGATGTCCGCACAGGGTCTCCCGAGCCGGAAACCAACTGGCTCGGATCACATCGGCCCGGACCGGAGCGAGGAGGAAGGCCATGTCGCATACGACTGAGTGGAAGGTTCGTCTCCACCTTTTCGAAGACGACGACGGAACAACTAAGGCACACGTGGTCCTGGACACCGGCACCACGGCGCTCACCGGCCGCGGAACCGCGCACTGCCATCCGGTGGACACGAACGTGCCGGAGATCGGTGACGAACTGGCGGCGGGCCGGGCTATGAGCAACCTCGCCCACCAGTTGCTGAACGCCGCCGAGCACGACATCCAAGGCATGGGCGCGGTACCGGTGAGCACCCGTCGGCCCGCTGGATGGCCCATGTGAAACCCGGCGGATTCCAGAGGGATCATCCATGACAGATCCCGTGTACAACGTCGGAGGCCGGCTGCCGGCCACCGTGCCTGCCGGCCCTGGTCAGGCGCCGGTGGGGGAAGGGTCGGCGTCATCCGTCCGGTACGCAATGTGGCAGGCGACCGAGACAACGCCGTCGACGCCGCGGCACAGCTGCTCGATGACGGGGATCAGACTCCGGAACTCCACGGACCCGCCGAGGGCGACCCTCCCGTCGTGCACCTCGACCGTCACCTCCGAGGGACCGAGCCTCATCGTGCGCCGCAGTACGTCGGCTGCGATCTCGTCGCGGATGGCGTCGTCACGGCGCAGGAAGATCCGCAGCAGATCACCACGACTGACGATGCCCAGGAGCCGGTCGGCCTCGTCCACCACAGGCAGCCGCTTGACGTGCTGGGCCTCCATGAGGCGCGCAGCCTCGACCACACTCCACTCCGGACGTGCGCAGACCGCGGGAGCCGACATCAGTTCCTCGGCGCGGGAACCCTCGGCCTTGGCCCGCTCCCAGGCCTCCAGGTGCGGAACGGGGATCCTGCCTGACGCATCGGTCTGGTCTGCGCTCTTGCGCAGCAGGTCGGCCTCGGACACCAGACCCATGGGGCGGTCCAGATCGTCCACCACGGGCACGGCGGTGACGTCGTTCTCCGCCAGCAGCCTGACGAGCTCTTTGAACGGCGTGTCACGCCGTGCCCTGACGACGCCCCGGGTCATGAGCTCTTCGACTGTTCGGTGGTGCATGTCGCCTCCCGGATATGGGCCGCCCACCTCGCGGACAGCAGGGGCTCTCGTCCCATGCGGCGGGGTGTCCCGCGTGGCAGGTTGGATACAGCACCATTCTGAGCAGAGGGCGGCGATCATGCGAGCTCACCTCGGCGACCAACTCGTCATCGAAAGTCCGACCGCCGACGGCGCCAAGCGCGACGGCGAGATCGTCGGGCTCCACCACGAGGACGGAACACCTCCCTACGACGTGCACTGGTCGGACACGGACGAAGTGACGCTCGTCTTCCCCGGGCCTGACGCGCACATCCGCCATCTCGAGCACGAACAGCCCGGGACCACCCACGAGTCGCAGCAGGGAACGGGTGAGGCGGAGGCCGTGCCCGCGGCTGCCCCACCAACCGGTGCAGCCCATCCCGGCGACATCGGTCGGCGTGTGGGCGTCGAACGCCGGAGACGGGGGCTCAGCCGGGAGGAAACTGCCCGCCGCGCCCGAATGTCGCCCCATTACCTCGCATACCTGGAGGAGCGGCCCGCCAACCCCACGATGGCGGCTCTCATCAGGCTGGCCGACGCGCTGGGTACCACGGTCACCGCTCTGCTCGGCGGAGGCATCGATCTCCCGCCCGGACAAGGCCACGCACTGCTGCACCCTCAGCTGCTGGACCTCGGCCCGGACGAATGCCGCACTCTGCTCTCCACACACGGCGTCGGGCGCGTCGCGGTATCGGCGTCCGACGGCCGTCCGGCGGTCGTACCGGTCAACTACGAGGTCGTCGATGAAGCCATCGTCTTCCGGACCGAGCCCGAATCCGTGGCCGCAGCGGCCGTGGAAACGGAAGTCGCCTTCGAGGTCGACCACGTGGACGAGGCTCTGAGCCAGGGCTGGAGCGTGCTCGCCGTCGGCCCCGCGAGCGTTGTGACGGAGCCCGACGCCGTGCGCCGTCTCACCCAACGCGCCCACACCACGCCATGGCCCGGCGGCGAACGCGAGATGTGGGTGTCGATCCGGCCCACGAGCCTCACGGGGCGTCGCATCACTCCGGCCGATCACTAGACGCCGATGCGCTGGTGAAGTGCCGGCCCCTCCACCGACCCTTAGCTGAATGAGTCCAAGGGCTCGTAGCCATAGGCCGCCAGCGAACGGCGGCACATGTCGCTGCCATGCTCGCCCAGCGCGTGCAAGGCGTCCCCGTCGTCCTGGCGGTCAGCGGTAAGCACGTGACGCGTGCTCAGCAACTCGGAGGACGTTTCGGTCGTGGGCCCAGCTGGGGAACAGGCCGGTCCGCCGGGAAAGCTCCCCGATCGAGTAGAGGGTCGTAACGTCCATGTCCCCCACTCCGAGCCAGGGACGGATGCACGGGCAGGGGGCGCCGGGCTGGTCCCGGGGCGGGACGGTGGTCGAGGCCATGACATCCGTCGGCGGCCCGCCGGTACACAGTTCGGTCGGCCCGGGCGCGTGATGGGAGATCGCACCCCGTGCGGCCGGTTCAGGGCTCATACCGGGCTCCGGTCGCGGAGGGCCGCCCGGGCGGCTCCTGGAGCATGCTCCAGGCGATCGGTCCGAGAAGGTCGGCCAGCCGGCGGAAGACGTCCAGGAACAGGTCGTCGATCGTCAGCACCCCCACCACGCGGCCGCCGTCGAGGACCGGAAGCCGGCGCACGCCGGTGCGGCGGAAGGTCCGGTAGGCCACCTGGAGGTCTTCGCCAGCGTCGACGGTGACAACCCGGGCCGACATCACCGCGTCCACTCGTGTCTCCCGGTCCAGGCCTTCGGCTATGCCGCGTATGGCGAGGTCGCGGTCGGTGACGATGCCGCGCAGCGCTCCGTCCTCGACGACGAGGACGGAGCCGACGGCGGACTCGGTCATCCGCCGGGTCACCTCGAGCAGGGAGACGTGAGGCGCGACGGATATCGGCGGAGCGGTCATCACCTCGGACACCTTCATGCGACTACTCCTCGCAGCCGGGTTCTGGCCGTGCGCGGATTCGGATTCGCCGCGACGCGGGTGCCGGGACGGTGTCCCATGGCCGGTTCTCCCTCCGCGCTTCCTTCATGCCATGCGGAGCCGCCGACACGCCCTGCCTCAGGCGATGTCGAGCAGTTCGGCCACCGGTCGCCGCGGGCTCGGGTGGCCTCCGGGGCCGTAGCCGAGCCGGAGCACCATCTGCACGTGGGCCATGCCCGAGAGGGGGGCGCGAGCCGTCCACCGGAGTTCCGGCCATTCCAGGGGCTGGGAGGTCACCGAGGCGACCAGCCCGTCCGCTCGGACGACCGCCCGAGGACCTCCTCGAATCCCGTATCCAGCATGTGCGCGCGGACCGTCGTAGGGCAGGGGCCGTCTGGACCCGGAGTGGGGCCGAATGGTCTTCCCGTGCCTCCTGCTCGCCCGGGACTCCTCATGTCGGCCTCGACGGAACGACGATGACGGGGCAGCGGGCATGGTGCAGTACGCCCTGGCTGACCGAACCCAGCAGCATGCCGGTGAATCCTCCGTGACCCCGGGTTCCCACCACCAGGCCCAGCGCGTGGGCCGAGGCGTCGGTGAGCACCTGCACGGGATGCCCGACGAGCAGTTCGTGGCGCAGGTCCACCTCTGGGTAGCGGGCCTGGCGGCCGGCCACGGTCTCGGAGAGCAGCCGGCGGGCCTCCTGCTGCGGGGCGTACTCGTCGAAGATCCTGAGCGGACCTGGCCCCCAGACGTACAGGGCCCGCACCTCGGCGCCACGCAGGGACGCCTCCTCGAATGCCACGTCGACGGCGGCGGCCGAGTGCTCGCTGCCGTCGACGCCGACGACGTAGTACGCGGGCTCCTGGGTGACGTGCTCCGGCTCGGGCACGACGACCACGGGGCAGTGCGCGTGGGCCACGACCGGCAGGGCGACCGAGGCGGAGCCGAACACCTCCTGCGTCCGGCTCAGATGTCGCGAGCCCAGTACGACAGCCGTGGCGTCGCGGCTCTGCTCACGCAGCACCCATACGGGGTCGCCCTCCGCGAGCACAGCGTCCACCTCGACCTGCGGGTGCCGTGCCGTGACGAAGTCCGCGGCTTCTTCGAGTACCTGCTTCCCGGCCCTGTGCAGAGCCTCGTTCCATTCCTGCCAGGAAGGCGGGATCTCTTGCCCCCGATAGCCCCTGGTCGGCACGCCCTCGACGTGGACCGGACGCAACGGCAGCCGACGGCGGGCGGCCTCGTCGGCTGCCCAGGCCAGGGCCATTCGTCGGCTGGGGTCGGGATCGACGCCCACCACGATCGGCCGACGGTCACCGGGCCGGGACATGAGCGCCTCCAGTCACCAGTTCGTCGGAGGCCGACGAGGTGTGTGCGGACGAGCGTGCCGGGTGCGGTGTGGGCGTCAGATGCCTGATGGCGTCGGGCCCGGGGAAGTGCAGGGTCACCTGTCTGTTCTCGGCCCAGCGCATGTCGTACGGCGGGCTGCCGTCCGGATGGGAGAGCCCCACGACCTCGCCGTCCCGGGCCACGACCCCGGCGGTAGTGCCGCGTACGACGATCTCGTCGCCCACGCGGGCGCGCATCGAGGCGCCGGTCGCCTCGGGTCCGGTACTCGGCACGGCCTGTTCCTTCTTCCTTGTCGGTGGGGGAGCGGACATCTCGCTCGCCTCCTCCCTGTGGTGGCGCGGAGCAGCGCCGCCGATCTCATGGAAGACCTGGCGCGGTCAGGGTTCCAGGGGCCATTGGTCCTCGCCTCGTCCCCGTCGGCCCCACCGCCGGGCCCCTCATGGTGCACCGGCTGACAACGTCGCGGAGTGGGAGGCAGCCGTGACGGAGGGAGCGGCGAGGTGGTCCGGGCGGAACCGTGCTTCGATGCTCGCACGTACCGCGGCTGTCAGCTTCTGCAGAGCACGGGACCAAACCGGTCGGACCGGTTCGGGGTCCTCGATCCGGAGCGTCGGGCCGGGCAGATCGGCGATGTCCCCGCGGAACCGGTCGCGGGCGTCCTGCCAGCGGTCCGGCGGCCCCGTCCGACGGCCACCGCGCATTACTGTGCGCAGCAGCGGCCGTGCCGAATCCGGCGGTTCCTCTCGCCACAGGGCGATGACGTCGGGCTGCCCGGCGCGGCGGAAGACCTGCTTGCGGCCCGGGGCCGTGACTTTCGCCGAGGACAGCTTCATGACCGGGCGGTCGTCGTACTCGACGAGCTTGTACGCGGCATCCAGGTACGGGGCGTCCGCGGCCACACCCACACGCGTGCCCACGGCGTACACGTCGATCGGGGCACCGGCGCGCACCAGCCGGGCGACGGCGTACTCGTCGAGTCCGCCGCTGGCCACGATCCGTACGTCGGTCAGCCCCGCGGTGTCCAGAACGGCGCGTGCCCGGCACGAGAGTGCGTGAAGGTCTCCGCTGTCCAGCCGGATCGCGCAGCCGGTACCGCGCCCCAGGTCACTCAGCACCCGCGCCGCGATCCGCACGCCCTCCTCGGTGTCGTAGGTGTCGACGAGGAAGGTGACCGGGCCGGGGTGACTGCGTGCGAAGGCGTGGAACGCTTCCTCCTCGCCGGGGAACGCCTCGATGTACGAATGGGCCATGGTGCCCGAGGCCGGGACGGCAAGCGCGGTGGCGGCGGCGACGTTGCTGGTACCGGCGAAGCCGACCAGGACGCCCAGCCGGGCCGCTTGGTATCCGGCCCCGGGGCCGTGCGTCCGGCGCAGCGAGAAGTCCACCACGGGCCGCCCGGCGGCGGCCAGGACGCAGCGTGCGGCCTTGGACGCCACCACGGTCTGGTGGCAGACCTGGTTCAGCAGGTACGTCTCGACCAGCTGGGCCTGCGGCAGCGGGGCGGTCACCTCCAGCAACGGCTCCCCGGCGAACACCGCACGGCCCTCCGGCACGGCGCGCACCTCGCCTTCGAAGGCGAGGCCCAGGAGCGGTTCGAGGTCCCGTACCGGACGGTGCAGCGCGGTCGCGAACTCCTCGACGTCCTCCCGCTCCACGCGGTAGTCGGCAAGGAAGTCCAGGGCGGGTTCCAGCCCTGCGGTGACCAGGAAGCCCCGGCCGGGCGGGAGGTCGCGGACGAAGAGGCTGAAAGTGGCCGGGGCCCACATGTCCTCCCGGAGGTAGGACAGGGCCATGGTTACTTCGTAGAGATCGGTGGTCGTGACGTCGGACATGATGATCGCCGCCGAATGTGGTCGTCCCTTCTTTTACCAGTCTGACCGCGCATGCGCGGGAGGAAAGGGACGTTTGGGACCCTCGGTATGGGCTGTTCGGCCTTAGCGGTACGGGCCCGTGCGCGCTGGACTGGAAGTGTCGGCAGGCTGGACAACAGCGGAGGAGGCACGGCGATGGCCACACTGACACGCAGGCAGAGGTTCGCGTTCCCGGAGGTGCCGGACTGGTTCGAGAGCCTTCCGGCCCGGTTCGCGATGCCCACGGTGGGAGACCTGTACACGGTCCGCGTCGAGGACTACACGGAGGGCGGCCGCTACGTGATGCGAGCGGAACTTCCGGGCATGTCCCCCGGGGACATCGACGTCTTCATCAGTGACGGGGTGCTGACCGTTCAGGCCGAACGCACCGAGAAGGACGTCACGAAGACTCACAACGAGATCCGGTACGGCGCGATGAGCCGCAGCGTGACGCTGCCGCCGGGCGCCGACGAGGACGACGTCACGGCCGACTACACCGACGGCATGCTCACCGTCAGCGTCGGCCTGGGCGCCGAGAAGGCGGAGGCCAAGCACGTCGAGATCCAGCACGGCAACTGACGCTGACGGCATTTGGCGGGTCCCGCGTGGGCCCGCCAATACCGTGCCCTTTTCGCGGCGCCATCACCGTACCCCCTGCGAGGCGGCCCAGCGGCGTCGCACCGCTTCCTCGTGTTCGGCCTCCTCCAGCGCCGGCTCCACCGCGGCCAGTTCACGTTGCAACCGGAGGATCCAGTGTCGGTGCACGGCACGGGATCGCTGCCGCGTCCGTTCGGCTTCGGCGGCGAGCAGTCCGGCCGCTGTCCGGTGGGCGGCGTGTCCCGCCGCTGCGCGGACCGCCGAGCGGTAGGCCGTCTCGGCGTGCGCCAGCGGGGTGTTGTTCTTGACGGTCTTCTTCGGCAAGTACAGCTTCCTGCCGATCTCGCGGTTGGTCAGGCCATCGCCGATCAGGGCGAGGATGTCCCGTTCCCGGGGCGACAGACTCGTCAGTCCGGGCGGCACCGACGGTGTCCCGGCCGGCTCTGCACGCAGCGACCGCATGAGGTGGGCCGTGTTCCGGGAGGCGCCTGTCTCGGCCATGATCACCCCTCGGTCCCCGGGCAGGGACGGACTGCGAGCTGTCAACGAAGGCGATCCACCCGCAGTTGCCGAACACACCAGGGTCGTCCGGGTTCCACTCATCTGGTGACGGGACTCCTGCGATGAGTGCGCACCGCCTAGCGCACACCAGCCCCCCGCATGAGGTCGCACTCCACGCCCACCACTCCCTCGACGGCCCGCACCAGACGAGCGGCCACGGGGATCAGGGCAGAGTCGCGGACCTTGCCTGTCAGGGTGGCCACTCCGTCGTGCACCTTCACCTGGATGGCCGAGGACGACAGGGGGAAGAGGTTCGCCACGATGTCGCGCCGGACCTCCTCGGCGATGTCCTCGTCGTCGCGCAGGAAGACCTTGAGCAGGTCGGTGCGGCTGATCACGCCCTCAAGCAGACCGGACTCGTCGACCACGGGCAGCCGCTTGACCCTTGCGCGAGCCATGATTCGCGCGGCCTCGGCCAGGGTGGCGTTCGCCCGGACGGTGATTGCGGGTGAGGACATCAGATCCCCCGCGGTCAGTGCGCCGGCCTTCGCCACGTCGGCCGGGCGGCGCAGCAGCGCGTAGCCCTCCTCGGGGCTGTCCCGGAATTCCTCCGTGGGCAGCAGGTCGGCTTCCGAGACCACGCCGATGACCCGGCCCTCGCCTTCGAGCACGGGCAAGGCGCTGACCTGCCAGTCCTGCATCATCCCGACCATCACCTTGAACGAGGCCCATCGGCCGACGGAGGCGACCGTGTGGGTCATGACATCGCTGACGATGTGCGGGGTGCCGTACATGATGACTCCCTATGGTCGTCGGTGAGCGGTCCTGCCGCCTTCCAGCCTGCGCCGGTACGGAAGGGCGGGAAAGGGGCCCCTCGGCCCTCGGGCGCGCCGTTCGGCCTCCCGTCGGCGGGCACGAGAATTCACCGGTCGCGACACCAGGCCCGGTACGCGGCCACCACGGTGGGCAGCGTCGGGAGGATGCGGTCGGCGCCGACGGAGTCCGCGAGGCCGCACGCCCGCAGGTCGTCCGGCAAGTCCTGCTTGACCCGAGCCAGGGCGAACAGGATGCCGCGGGACGTGAGAGCTCCCGGCGCAGGTCGTCCAAGGCGTCCAGGGCAGTGATGTCGACCTCCACGTTGGCCTCGGTATTCAGAACGAACCAGCGAACCGGCTCCGTCTGTTCGTCGACCGCGGCCAGTGCCCGGCGCCGGAAGTCCTCCGCGTTGGCGAAGAACAGAGGCGAGTCGTCGGTACGAGCAGACCCGGGACGGTGTGCGCCTGCGGGTAGTCGTCGACGTCGTGCATGCCCGCCACCCCGGCCACCAGCCCCTCGACCGCGTCGTGCGGCCGTGCCACCCGGGTCAGAAGCTCGGCCACCGACAGCCCTACGGCCACGAGTACCCCATACACGATGTCCAGGGCGAGCACGCCCACCGGACGACCCAGCGCCAGGGCAGCTCACGGCGCCGGCGAGCCGGCGGAAGCCCGCGACGTCGATCATGCGGACCGCGGCATGGACGACGAGCGCGCCGAGCACGACCGCGGGCGTGCGGGCCAGCAGCGGGCTGAGGAACAGCAGGACGGCCGGCACCACCGCCGCCGCGACCAGCGAGTATGCCTGACTGCGCGCGCCCGACGAGGCCGCCGGTGCCGTACGGCTGGCGGCCTCGTGACGGGGAAGCCGTGCAGTACGCCGGCGCCCAGGTCAGCGGCGCCCAAGGCGAGGAACTCCCGGTCGGGGTCGAGCGCGGCCGTCCTGGCAGCACGGTCGGCGAGCGCTCGCGCGGTGAGGATGAAGTCGGTGTGGGTGACCAGCAGGACACCGCGTGCGGGAAGCAGCACCAGGCGCGGCAGCTCGGCGAGATCCGGCAGGGCGAGGTCCGGCAGGCCGGAGGGCACAGGGCCGATCACCGCGATGCCGTAGCGCCCGTCGAGGCCGAAGGTCACGACGGCCGCCGTGGCGATGACCACGGCCGGCAACGGTCCGGGGAGGACGGGCAAGAAGCGGGCGACGGCAAAACGGATTCAGGCCTCCGATATTCGGCACGCTCAGCAACTGCGGTACGTCCAGCGGGTGAGGGACACCGCGGCCCTGTGCACCCCGGGCCACCGCCGCTCCTGTGGGCCGGTTGGCCCCCGCTCAGGGACGTGTGGCCCCTGACCTCGGCCACGACCGCGTCATCACGCTGGAATCGAACCCTCAACCGGGAGGTGGAGACCATGTCCCGAACCGTCACCGTAGGCCTCGACGGATCGCCCGAGAGCCGGGCTGCCGCCGAGTGGGCGGCGCGTGAAGCCCTGCTGCGCGCCCTGCCGCTGAAGGTCGTCCACGTCTGGGAGCCGGTGCCCGAGTACACGGCCCACCTTCTGCACGGTTCCGGGACCCACGAGCACTGGATCGAGCAGATGACGTGCGAGTCCGCCGAGGGCCTGCGCTTGGGCCACCCCGGTCTCGAGGTGATCAGCGAGCAGCTCACGGGGACCGTGGTCGACATCCTGTGCGAGACGGCGGCCTCGGCAGAGCTGTTGGCGCTGGGCTCGCGGGGCTTCGGTGGGATCGGCGGGTTCATGTTCGGCTCGGTGAGTCTGTCCGTCGTCGCCCGCGCCGAACGGCCGGTGGTACTCGTGCGGGCGGAGGAGCAGGCCGCGGACGAGCGCAAGACGGACCCGACGGGTGCGCCCTCCGCTTCGGCACCCTTCCGCCCCGTGGTGCTCGGCCTCGACACCGATGCTCCGGACGACGCCCTGCTGGAGTTCGCCTTCGACGCCGCCGCGCGCCGGGGAGCGTCCCTGCGCGTCGTGCACGCCTGGCCCGAGCCGCCCACCTCCTTCTACCGTTTCCCCGGCGACGCCGAACTCTACGACTCCCTCGAGCGTCAGCAGGCCGCTGCCCTGACCGAGGTTCTGCGTCCCTGGCGGCAGAAGTTCCCGGGTGTCGAAGTGATCGAGGCGAGCCGGTGCGGCAGCGCAGGACAGGTTCTCGTCAGCGCCTCACACGACGCATCACTGGCTGTCGTCGGCCGGCATATCCGCACCAGCCCCCTCGGTGCTCATATCGGCCACGTCACGCACGCGGCTCTGCACCACATCACCGCCCCTGTCGCCGTCGTGGCGCACGGCTGACCCGGTGCTCTGAGCAGTAGGACGCACTACGGCAGCGCTCGGCCATGACGATCACGGGTGTCGGCAGCCGGCGGAACGACGAACTGCGCCTCGCCCGTGCGCCGGCCCTCCACCACGAGCAGCGCGGTACTCACCGGACTATGCGGCAATGCCGAGGTGAGTTGCCGAACACCACTGCGGCAGGGCGTGGACAGGGCACTTCACCGGGTCCATTGAGGAGACAGGTCACACGAACTCGACCCGAATCTCTTGTAGTTGCCGCACCGTGCAGTGGTCGGCCACCGCACGCAGCGCCTTGAGCCTGGTCGTGTTCAGCTCATGTGGCAACGGGACCCGCAGGTGCGCGGAGGCGACACTAGCCGAACACTAGCCGACCGTTCGTCGGCTGGAGCGAAGTCCCCCAGCACACGGAGGGGTTCGCTTTCGACGTGGTGGCATTCCAGGAAGCGCCCCGTGCAGTGGGCGACACATGAGGCGAGCGACACGACGAACACCTCGACGGGCCGACGGGCCACGGTCGTCACCACCCGCATCGGCAGGCTGATCGGTCATGAGGGTGTGGCCGCGTACCCCTGACTTCGAAGGCCTGGCTTTCACCGTACCCACCTGCACTCGGCCCGGAGTTACCGGGGTGAAAGGCGGGCTGTTGTTCGGCATCAGGTTTCCTTCGGTCGTGCGGGTGGGCCGTGGTGCGGCCCGTCAGGGCCGGGCGTGCCCGGCCCGGCCAGGGCACGGGTGACGTCGGCGACGGTGGGGATGCCGACGAGGCGGCCCTCGTCGAGGGTCGGCGCCCGGCGCACCGGGCTCGCCTGCAGGCGGGGGAGCAGGCCGAGCACGGGTTCCTCGGGGGCGGCCGTGACGATGTCGCCGAGGGGACGCATCACCTCGTGGACCATCGTGCTCGCCCGTACGTGGGGCGGGGCCGTGTCGACGCGCCTAAGGGTGATCACACCGGTCACCGAGCCCGGACGCGTGGAGCGTGCCCAGCCCTGCGGCGACGCCCGCGAGCCACACCACCGGCCAGCAGGCTCGTCAGCGGCCCCACACGCGCGATGGCGCAGTTCCGCGGCCGGAGTCGGCGCCTCTCCTCGGCTCTGCGATCTCGTACGTCTCCAGCGTCGGACGGGACAAGGCGATCGGGGGAGGTGCTCTCTGTCCCGAGGGGAGGGCCGATCGGCCCCCAAGCGCTGACTCGCGGCTGCGGTGCGCCGGGCCTTGGCCGGAGGAGCGGCCTACCGCGATTGCGTGCCGTCTTGCCCTGGAGACCGATACGGTGGAAGCGGAGTAGATCCGACGGTTCCCGCCGTGTGTGTCAGGGGCCGGGAGGAGCGTGGTGACAAGTCCCCAGGAGCCCTGCGTCTCACTGCCGCAGCTGAAGCTCGACGAGCTTCTGGAGGAGCTGCAGGCCCGCATCGACGCAGCCCGCGGTGCCCGGGACCGGGTGCGCAGACTGCTGGAGGCGGTGCTCACTGTCGGCCGGGAGCTGGACCTGGAGCAGGCCCTGCACTCCATCGTGGACGCGGCCGCGTTGCTCGTGGACGCCGACTACGCCGCCTTGGGCGTCATAGGACCCGATGGCAGAACCCTGTCGGCCTTCCACACCGTCGGCGTGACCGAGGAACAGATTGCCCGGATCGGTAGCTATCCGGAGGGTCACGGCATCCTGGGCGAGCTGATCGACCATCCGGAACCGCTGCGGCTGGCGAAGATCTCCGAGCACCCGTCCTCGTACGGATTCCCGGCCAACCACCCGCCGATGGGCAGCTTCCTAGGGGTCCCGATCCGGGTCCGTGACCAGGCTTTCGGGAACCTGTACCTGACTGAGAAGCGGAGCGGCGCGGAGTTCGACGAGGAGGACGAGGCGGTGCTGTCCACGCTGGCCGTGGCGGCCGGCGTCGCGATCGATAACGCGCGCTTGTACGAGGACTCCCGGCTGCGCGAGCGCTGGCTGCGCGCGAACGCCGAGATCACCCACAGTCTGATGTCCGTCAGCGAGCGCACCGAGGCCCTGGGTCTGATCGCCGAACGCGCTCGGGAGATCTCGTGCTCGGCTCTGGCGGCGGTCGCGATGCCGATGGACGATACGAAGTCGCTCGCCGTGGAGATCGCTGTCGGACTGGACGCCGAGGAACACCGGGGGCTGGTGTTGCCGCTGGACGCAACCCTGATGGGTCTGGCGTACTCCACCGCCGCTCCAGTGGCCAGCGACGACGTCACCCATGACCCGCGGATCTCCACGGAACCTCGGCGCTTCGACGGACTCGGCCCTGCCGTGGCCGTCCCCATCGGCAGCGGTGAAGGCGGCGTCCGGGGAGTGGTCCTGCTGGCGCGAGAGTCCGGCCGGTCGGTGTTCTTGGAGCGGGAGACCGAGATGCTGCGGAGCTTTGCGGCCCAGGCCGCAATCGCGATGGAGCTCGCCGAACGCCGAGAGGACGCCGAGCAGATCGCAGTGCTCCAGGATCGAGACCGGATCGCCCGGGACCTGCACGACCTGGCCATCCAGAGGCTCTTCGCCACCGGGATGACGCTGCAGAGTGCGGGCCGTTTCATCGAGCACCCGGAGGCCTCAGAGCGGGTCCTGCGGGCTGTCGACGACCTGGACGAGACTATTAAGATCATCCGTTCGACGATCTTCGGGCTGCGGGTACACGATGGCGCCGGCGGCAGCGGACTACGAGCCCGGGTCGTCGGCGCGGTCGGGGAGGCAGCACCACTGCTGGGCTTCGCGCCCAGCGTGCGCCTGGAGGGCCTGATCGACACCGCCGTGCCGCGTGAGATCGCCGACCACATAGTGGCTGTGCTCTCCGAGGCGCTCGCCAATATCGCCCGGCACGCCCAGGCCGACCGGGCCCAGGTGGCCCTGACAACAGACGGCAACGAGGTGTTGCTGACGGTATCGGACAACGGCGTGGGCATCCCACCCGATGGCCACCGCAGTGGGCTGCGCAACATGGCCGAGCGGGCAGAGCAGCTGGGAGGTCGGCTCAAGGTGAGCAGCCCCGACGGCCGTGGCGCGCTGTTGGCCTGGCGGGTGCCGCTGCCCGCGGTGCAGGCGCCGGGGAGGCTGAAGGCGAGCAACGACCCCAGTCGGTCCCGCACAGGGACCGAGTGACAGGCCACTCGGCCCATGCCTTGAACGGGTTCGGGGCCGCAGGCTGAAGGTGTCGTAGACGGCATCCGAGCCTTCTGGAGGACTCCAATGGACGGCAAACCGACTGTCGTGAACGACGTGATGACCCACAGGGTCGTCGCGCTGCGCTCGGGAGCGGCCTTCAAGGACATCGTGAAGACCATGCGGGAGTGGCGGGTCAGCGCCCTCCCTGTGCTGGATGACGCCGGACACGTTCTCGGCGTCGTCTCCGAGGCCGACATGCTGCCCAAGGAGGAGTACCGCCGAGGCGACCTCGACCGGTCCGGGCAAGTGCAGCGTCCCGCCGACGTGCGCAAGGCGGGCGCGGTGACGGCCGGTGACCTGATGACCGTTCCGGCCATCACCTTGACACCCGACGCCACTCTCGCCCACGCCGCACGCGTCATGGCGCGCAACAGGGTCAAGAGGCTGCCGGTTGTTGACCCTGACGGTGCCCTCATGGGCATCGTGAGCCGCTCCGACCTGCTGAAGGTGTTCCTGCGGGACGACGCGGACATCGCTGAGGAGGTCCAGCGCGAGATCGTCCTACGTCTCTTCGGTACACACGCCGAAGCGGTCCGGATCGAGGTGCACGACGGTGTTGTGACACTCGGTGGCCGGGTGCACGACACCGCGCTCGTCCCACTCGCCGCCCTGCTGACGCGAGCCGTGGAAGGCGTGGTGGACGTGCAGTGCGTGCTGACCGGCCCGCCGCGCCATCCAGACCTCGATCCTGACCTGCCGGACCCACAGCGAGCGGCCCCCGCCTGACGGCGGGCGGTGCCCGGCGAGAGGAGGTGAAGACCGTGACGCGGACACCTCCCACGACGGTGAAGCCCGCACGACTGTGGCGCGGGCGGCGGAAACCCGTTCCGTCGGCACAGTGATGTCGTCGAGGTCTGGATCGTGCTCGCCACCTGGATCTGCTCCCCTCTCGGCGGGGTCCTCGCGGGCGCGGCGGGCGCCCGGGCGACGTTCGCCGCGCGGCAGGCCCAGGTCCACGCCGTGTCCGCCGTCCTCACCGACGACGCGCCGAGAGACCCGCTCGGAGGGACTGGATACGACGACGGCCCCGTATGGGTCCCCGTGCGCTGGAAGGCAACGAACGGAGACGTGCGCACCGACCTGGCGAAGGTGATTCCGGGCGCCCCGGTGGGCACCCGGATCACGGCCTGGACGGACCCCTCCGGCCGGAGGGTGTCCGCACCCGTCACGGGGACCGCCGCAACGCTGCAGGCAGGCTGATCGGCGCGCTGGTCGCCCCGGCGGCCGGTGCTGCTGTCTGGGCAGCGGGGTGGGTGGTCCGCACCAGGCTCATCCGGCGGCGTACGGCCGAATGGGGTCAGGAATGGAAGCAGGCCGGACCTCAGTGGGGGAACCTGAGCGCTTGAGCGGGGGCAGGCAGACGCTGGCGAGGGCAACTACTCATCGGCCGCGGTGAGTCGGCAGTCCACGTCCACCACGCCCTCGACGCCCCGCACGAGGCGGACGGCGAGAGGAATACGGGTGGCGTCCGACACTCGTCCGGTCAGCGTCGCGACGCCCTCGGTGACCATGATGTGCACGGGCTCGACCGGAGCGGGGAAGAGGAGGTCGACCACGTCGCGGCGAATCTCGTCGGCAAGATCATTGTCCCGGCGCAGGAACACCTTGAGCAGGTCCCTGCGGCTGACGACGCCCTCGAGCAGACCCTCGGCGTTCACGACGGGCAGTCGTTTGACGCGGCGCAGGGCCATGATGCGGGCTGCTTCGGCGAGCGTCGCGTCGGAGTGGACGGTGACGGCTGGGGTGCTCATGAGCTCCTCCGCGTTCATCGCCCCGGCCTTGGCCAGGTCGGGCAGCCGGCGCAGCTGGGTGAACCGGTCCGGATCGCTGTCCCGGAACTCCTCCTTGGGCAGCAGATCGGCCTCCGACACCACCCCGATCACCCGGCCGTCGCCCTCCAGCACGGGAAGGGCACTGACCTTCCACTGCTCCATGCGCTCGACGATGTCCTTGAACAGAGCCTCGCGGCCCACCGCGACGACGGCACCCGTCATCACGTCACTTACTCGATGGGGGCTACTGTGCATGCTGTCCTCCTCGCAGGGCCGGGTGGTCACGTCAGGCCACCGCTGCCGTAGGGGGCGTAAAGGTCGAGCAGCCGGATCCGCGAGGCGTGCAGCCGCTGGGCGACCACGCGCCCGACCCAGACTGCGATCGCCCGGCCGAACTCGGGGTCCTCGGCGCACATCGCCCGGACCGTCTCGGCGTCGAACTCCCAAGCCCTCACCGGGCTCATCGCTTCGGCGCCCAGGTGCCAGGTGTACGGCGGGAAGTGCCAGGACCAGCCGACCAGTTCGCCGTGACCGAGCGATTCGATGACGGCGGGGTGGCGGCCGGGCACGTGCAGGTCCAGGGCGACGGTCCCGGTACGGACGATCCAGAAGCGGTCGGCGCGCCGACCCTCCTCGAACAGGCGGGCCCCGGCGTCGAAGGAGACTTCGCGGGCGAGGCGTATCAGCCGTTCGCGGTACTCGGCCGGCAAGGCCGTGGTCATGGTGGTCGCGGAGGTCATCGAACCGGCTCCCTTCATGGTTCCTGCCTCCAGCGTGGGCGAGTCCGTGCCCCGCCGCCACGGGCCGCTCGGATCCGACCAGGGCCCTTCGGCCCACGGGCCCCGGTGTCCGCCGATCCGCACGCTGGAAACACCCGCTGTGGAGGGAGAGACACCATGAGCGTGTCCATGCGCATCGCGTTCGTCGCCGTCGGCAACCTGTCCCCGCACGACCAAGGTGCTGGCAGGGCGTGGGGGCCTCCTGCGCGAGAGGGCGCTGGAGCGGCCCTTCATGCCCGGCACCGCCCTCGCGGAATGTGACCTCGGTCCAGGGCGGCTGATCAGGTCGTGGGACCACACGGTGCCGACTGTGATCCTGCTGCGGCGCACATCCGGCCGAGTCACCCGGGCCGGATCCACCGCCTCGCGCCGGGCGCCCGCCGACCGGCCCGGCCAGGGCGCTCGGCCCGCGCGGACTCGGCGAAGCCGTCGAGGTGGCGTGCGGAGCTGAACCGGCTTCCCGGCCGCCTCGTGTCATACGCCGTCGAGACCGCCGAGACGTCACTCGGATCGGGACTTTCCCCATCTGCGGCCGTCGCCGCCGTCGACATCCTCGTCACGCGAATCGAGGACGAAAACGTCCGGCACCGGATCGCCACTGCTTGAGGAGCCACCGGGCCGGCCACGGCATGACAGGACGGGAAGGGCCATCCACTTCTCGCGGATCCGGATTGCGCGGTGCGCGGCTGTCGGCCGTTTCCCCGCGTCTCCAACGGGTCCCTCCCGCCACTACCAGCACACCACGGGAACCGCCGGTCCGCCAGGGCCGACCGGCCCCAATCCGGTGCCACGGGTGAGGAGTCGAGAACATGGCCACCGCGATTCCAGGGCCTGCAGCCCGGCCGTTCGGCGGGCCACCGCCCACGCAGCTCACGTTCCTCGGGGGCCTGGGCACGGTCACCGATGACCATGTCGTCCTCGTGTTCCCTCGGGCAGCAGATCCTGTTCGTCCCCACTCTTGGCGACGAGGGCCTATCGGCCCCTCGTGTTGGCCTCACCGGCTCATGACGTGCTCCATGGCCGGGGCGAGCCTGAAGAGCAGGCACTTCGAAAGCCGCAGGTACCGGGCGGTACCGGGCCTGTGCTCCCGGCGACTTCGAAGAGGTGAGTCACCGTGATGAGAAGAGGTGAGTCACCGTGATGATCTGGTACATCCACGGTGTCGGCGGATGGGGCTCGTTCGCCATGTCCGTCGGCGTGATCTTCTTCTGGGCCGTGATCATCACCCTCGGTGTCCTCTTGTACCGCGCCTTGGCGATACCGGGAGGAAGGAGCGATCGTGCCGACGCCCGGCCTGCGGGGCCCGCTCCCGAGCAGCCGCTCGCCGAACGCTTCGCCCGAGGAGAGATGGACGAGGACGAGTACGAGTACCACCGCCGTCTGACCGTCCTGGGGGAAACCAACCGTGACGTTCCTCGGTACGGTCGGCGCTGATCAGGAGGAGGCAGCCATGGACGAGAGGCTTTCCGTGGGCGCCATGATGAACGGGGCGCCGTACTCCATCAGCGAGGATGAGACGCTGCTGATGGCCTGGGAGGTAGTCGAGCGGTCCGGGCAGCGTCATCTGCCGGTGGTCCGCCAGGACGGCTGCTGCGCCGGTGTGCTGGACCGCGCTGAGCTTGCGGTCGCCTGCGCGGACCCGGCGGTGACACTGTCCCGCCGGAGGGTGCGCGACCTCGTGCACGGGCGCCGCACGGTCACGGTCCATCCCGAGGAATCGACGCTCCGCGCGGCAGCCGTGATGGCGGAGGAAGAGCTGGACGCGCTGCCGGTCACCGACCCGCACGGACGACTGACCGGCCTGCTCACGGCGCAGGACTACGTGGCCGCCGCTGCTGGTCTGCACCGGCACACCGAGTCGGCCCAGGAGGCGCCGCACCGATGTGCCCCACTGCCCGGGCTGCCACCTCGTCGAAGGGAGCGGGAACGCGGCATTCCCATTCCGTAGGGACTGGCAGGCTGCTCGATCAACGGAGGGATGGTGCCCTGCGTTTGTGAGTCGGCCGCGCAGTTCGGGTGTCAGGAGGGTTCGGGAGGACGCCGGGGTGAACGATTTCGAACCGCTGTCGGAACGCGTCCGGACTGCCGCTGCGGACAGTGAGAACCGGCAGGACCCGATCACCCTGCGGAGTCGGGTGCCTGAACGTCACGAAGCCGCACCGTGTCTGCCGGTTTGGCCAGTTCGGCGTGGTCCTCCTCCTTGATGCGTATTGGCTCTGGGCTCTGGGACACCGGTCTGCCGTGGTTCAGACGTCAACTGGGTCGTGCCTGCTCTGGTGCCCTCCTCGGTATTGCCTCGGTGCGGAGCCCAAGCAGCCAGGCCGCCCGCTCCAACGGGTCTGGCCAGCGGTGGCAGGTCCCTGGTGGTAGGTGTGCGATTCCTGTCGGGACGCGCGTGAAGGCCTCAGCCCGCCCGGTCCTTTCGCAGGAATCGGCGCAGTCGCCGCAGCGGCCACGTGTTGATCACCTCGTCCGGGGTGAGCCAGCCGCGTTGTGCCGTGCCGATGCCGTAGCGGAGGTACCCGAGCTGGGGGATCGAGTGGGCGTCGGTGGCGATGGCGAACTTGGCCCCGTGACTCCTGGCGCGGAGGATGTCCTCGTCGCCCAGGTCGAGGCGGTCGGGCTGGGCGTTGATCTCCAGGGCCGTGCCGGTACGGGCGCAGGCGGCGAACACCTCGTCGAGGTCCGCGTCGATGCCCGGCCGTTTGCCGATCAGGCGGGTGGTCGGGTGCCCGATGACGTTGATGTGGGGGTTCTCGCAGGCACGTACGATCCGCCGGGTCATCGCCTTCCGGCCGAGGTTGAAGTGGGAGTGCACCGAGGCCACGCAGATGTCGAAGCCCTGGAGGAACTCGTCGGGCCAGTCCACATCCCCTTCGGGGCCGATGTTGAGCTCGGTGCCGTGCAGCAGCCGCATCCTGTGCTGCCTGCCGTCCAGTGACCGCATCTGTTCCCGCTGGGCGAGGATCTTCTCGCCGGTCATGCGCTGCATGTACAGGTTCGGTGCGTGGTCGGTGACCGCGTAGTACGCATAATCCCGCTCGGCGGCCGCTGCCACCATCTCCTCCAGCGGGGCGAGGCCGTCGGTGAGGTCGGTGTGGGTGTGCAGGTCTCCCTTGATGTCGTCCTCCTTCACCACCACGGGCAGCTCGCCGCGCAGGCCGGCTTCGATCTCTCCTCGGTCCTCGCGCAGCGCGGGCGGAATCCATGGCAGGCCGAGCCGGGCGTAGACCTCGTCCTCGGAGCGGGAGGCGACCCGCTTCCCGCCCTCGGTTTCGAACAGGCCGTACTCGGAGAGCTTCAGCCCCAGGTGGACGGCGATCGTGCGGGTGCGGATGTTGTGCGCCTTCGAGCCGGTGAAGTACTGCAGCCCGGCGCCCCACGCGTCCGGTCGGACCACGCGCAGGTCCACCTGGACGCCCTTGACGGTACGGACCGAGGTCTTCTTCTCGCCGTGTGCGATGACCTCGGCGGTGGAGGGCAGTTCGGTGAGTGCGTTCATGAAGGGCGCCGACCGTCCGGCGGCGACGAGGATGTCGATGTCGCCGATGGTCTCCTTCATGCGGCGCAGCGATCCGGCGTATGCGCAGTGTTCACAGCCCGGGATGTGGGAGAGCTCCGTGACGATGTCCTCGGCTGCCTCCGTGGCGGTGCTCAGCAGGATCCGCCCTCCTGACCGCTGCATCAGGGCGATGCCGTGCAGGATGTTCTCCTCGGTCTTCTCTCCGAAGCCCTTCAGGTCGCGCAGCTTCTCCGCCTGGATGGCGTCGGTCAGTTCGCTCACCGAGGAGATGTGCAGATCCTCGTAAAGCGCCATCGCCTTCTTCGGGCCCAGAGTGGGGATGGTGATGAGCTGCCGTACCCCAGCTGGAATCCTGGCCCGCCTCTCCTCGACCACCGCGACCTGGCCGGTGCGGAAATACTCTATGACCTTCTCGGCGATCGACTTGCCCACGCCCGGGATTTCTTTCAGACCCGCGACGTCCAGGTGAGAGACATCGGCGGGGTAGCCGCCGATCGCGCGCGCGGCCTTTTCGTAGGCGCGCGCCTTGAACGCGTCGCCTCCGGTGATGGCGATGAGGTCCGCGTACTCCCGCAGGAGTGCCTCGACCTCCTCGTTGGGCCGGACCACGTCTCACAGTCTAGGAACGGGCCTGTCCGACCTGCCAGGGCACGTGGTCGGCGGCACGAGGATCGGAGGCGTTGGCGCACTCGGCCGGCGAAGTCCACGGCGGTCGGCGACAGGTCAATGCGTCACCTCGTGCGGATGGCACTGTTCAGCCCGGTCACCGCAGTGGCCCCCTGGAAGAGGGCCGAGGCGCCGTGATGACGGCGGCCAGGAGATTGTGTGCTGCGCCCGAAACTCAGACGGCTGCGCAGACGACCTCGACGAAGTGGCCCACCTGCTCTTCCGGCAGGCGGCGTGCGAGGTCCGCCTCGCTGATCATGCCTACGAGACGGTGGTTCTCGATGACAGGCACTCGCCGGATCCTGTGCTCCTCCATGACCTCGAGGACACGCTCGCTGTCAGCGTCCGCGTCGATCGTGACCGGCTTGCCCTGCTCAAGCTGGCCCGCGGTCATAATCCGGGGGTCCTTCCCCTTGGCGAGACACTTCACCACGATGTCACGGTCGGTGATGATGCCGTGGAGACGGTCGTCCTCCCCGCAGATCGGCAGGGCGCCGACGTCCAGCTCTTTCATCCTGTGCGCCGCGTCCTCCAGAGTCTCGTTTTCCTGGATGCAGGTGGCGCCGGTGTGCATGATGTCCCGCGCGGTGGTCATGACCGTCTCCTTCCGAGTCGGACTTGTGGTCGACGTGGGTTGTAAACCTTTCCGTTCGCTGGGGATGGCACTGTCGGGAAGGCTGCGTGGCGCACGGAGGGGGGCTACGGCTCTGGTGTGCCTTCCATGTTGTCGGCGTCGGCGTCGGCGTCGGCGTCGGCGGCTAGGTGGTTTGTGACGTCGACGACGCCGTCGGCGCTCTCGCACAGCCGTACTGCGATGGGGATGAGGCCGCGGTGCTGCACGAAGCCGGTGAGCGTCACCCGGCCGTCGGTGACCTGGACTGTGATCGAGGCGGGTCCAGGCCGAGGGTTCGGGTCAGGACCTCGGTCGTGATCTCCTCGTAGATCGTGACGTCTCGCCGCAGGAAGACGTGTATGAGGTCGGCGCGGCTGATGATGCCCACCATCCGGTCGGCGTTGTCGACGACGGGCAGTCGTGTGACGTCGTGGTGGGCCATGTGGGCCATGGCGCGAGCCCCCTCCACTACCGACCACTGCGGGCGTGCCGTGACGACCGGGCTGGTCATCAGCCCCTCTGAGTTCAATGGGTGTGCCTTGGCGCTTTCCGTTGGTGGCAGGTGCGCGTCGGACAGATGTCCCCTCGGGTCGGACCGGCTCTGCTGGGTGCGCAGCAGGTCTGCCTCCGACACGATGCCGATCGGGTGGTCCTGGTCGTCGACCGGGACCGCTGTGATGTCGTGCTCCGCGAGCTGCACGGGGATGTCCTTGTATCCCCTGTCAGGCCGAACACGCACCACGGCTTTCGTCATAGGGTCTGCGGCCCTCCGGTGCAGCATGCCTCTACTCCCTCGTGAGAAGCCGCCGCAGTGTCTTCACTCGTCCTGGGCACGTCAGTCCGGACAGACGCTCCGCTGCACACGTGCGGCGAATGTGACGCGCGCTGTCTCGTGCCGCCTGTCAGGCGGCCGGCTGGAGGAGCAAAGCGCGGATGTCGTGGGGGAGTTGCTCGAGCGCCGCTTCCAGATGCCCGGGCGAGACGTGCTCGCGTACGACGGTGGTGACCGCGGCAGCGATCCTGGGGACGTCCTCGGCGCTGACCTTGGCTTCCTGGACGAAGCGGTCTACGTACCCCTGGCGGTCGTACTTGACCGGTACGACACTGGGGTCCCAGCCGTCGTAGTAGGCGCCCCGCACCAGTTCGGGCAGTTGCGCGGCGAAGTTGGCTGTCACATCGACGGTGAGCCTGTCACGGAACGTGTGCAGCCAGGTGCGCAGGATCCGGTGGGCGAGATGGCGGTCCTCCGTGTCCAGAGCTTCCGACACCGCTTTGAGCCAGATGTTCGCACTGTGGATGGCGTGCTCGAAGTCAGGTGGGTGTGTGGGGGGCATGAATATTCCCTTCCAGGCTGTCCGCGGAAATGAGGTGCTTCGCAGGATGCCGAGAGGCCTCATCGGGACCTGTGAGGGCTGACTCGTTCAAGAAGCCGCGGGGTTGCAGCACCGGCAGGGTCGCGGAAAGGCATCAACGGTGCTGCGGTGACTTCTCCATTTCCCTGCCCAGGGCTCCATGCTAGGACGAGTGGAGCTGGTTGGCAGCCGCACCAACACTCGGGCACCATGAAGCTGTGCGTCGGACGTTGCTGGGTCTGCTGAGAAAATCTCCGAGTGTGCTCACCTTCCCCACTAGGTCCGGCATTGAACGAGGCACCCGGCGTCCCGGCCTCTTCAGCCGCCATTGCCCAAGTGAGCGTCTTGCCGTCGGCGAACGGAGCGGCGGCCAGTTCATGGTCACAGACTCCACGCTGTCGTCATTGTCTCGACTGCGCCGGTCGCCCCTTTGTAGGAGCGAATCCGGTCGCCCAGCCGCTCGGATGCTGCCTTGGCCTGATGCTGCCCTTTCATGGACGTGGTGAGCCATCCCACCGTGAAGTCGTTGCGCTCGCCCATGAAGCCTGCCCCGGCCTGTGCCACCTTGCGGGCGTTGAAGCGCCGCTCGAAGATCGGCCCGGGAAATACCAGCAGGGGCACGCCGTAGAGCAGGGACTCGATGATGGTGTTCTGGCCGCCGTGGCAGATCGTCCACTCGGTGTGCGGGAGCAGGGTCTGCAGGTCCACATACGGCAACACATGCACTTGTCCTACCTGTTGTGGGTGCCCGATGCCCTGCGCACTCACGACGCAGGACAGGTCGGGCTGGGCGGCGCACAGCTCGGCCAGGATCCGGCGAACGCGGCCGGCGGGAACCGCGCCGCTCCCCATGTAGGCCCATATATAGCGCCGGTCCGGGTCGGGGACCAGGGATGGTGCGGTGTTTGTCGGGTGGAGCTCTCCGAGGAGCTGCCCGGCGTAGAAGACGTCGTCCCGTGAAGGGTCGGTCCCGTCCAGCTCCGGTATCGACGGGATGATCTTCAACACGGTCGGTCCGAAGAAGAGCTGCTCCACCGGGCAAGGCGGCTGGCCATGCGCGCACAACGCCGACGCGACGGCCCGGTTCATCAGGCGCCACTGCGGGGATCCGATTCCCTGGGCCATCACACCCTGATAGGTGGTGGCGATGGGCAGGCCGGTCACCCGTGCCAGCAGGTAGGCACCGGGGTCGTAATCGGTGAACAGCGCCTCGGCCCGGAACACCTCAGCCGCATGACGCTCCGCCTCAACAAGTTGCCGCAGGTAGCGGCCGCGCGCCATGCCGAACGCCAGGAATACCATCCAGAAGTTGCCGACGTCGCGGCCGGACCGGGCCGGCAGCGACAGGGACCGGGAGCGGCGTTCAAGCATTCCGGAGGGAGCCGGCGGAAGGCCGAACATCGTCGTGGGCGGGGTGGCGAACACCTGGTACCCGCGCTGCCGCAGATGAGACTCCAGGTAGCCGGAGGCACAGAATGCGACCTCGTGACCAGCCGCCAAGGCCGCCTCGGCAACAGCGAGGACGCGGGTCAGTCCGCCCCAGGTGCCCATGACGGGCGAGAACACCGGAATGAGAAGCCTCATCGGACCTCCTCGGCTGGGCCGACCGTGGCATCTCCATCCTTCCACCGGCACCCCGACCACGCTGGTCACGGGCGTCGCACCCGGCACTCTGACCACGCTGGTCACGGGCGTCGTACCCGGCACCCCGGCCCTGGACTCTCATAGCGGCGTATTCCTCTCCGGGGGAGGGCCACGGTGAGCAGGTCTGAGGAACAACTGAGCAGCGAGTGGGGATCCAGAGAGCGCCAGCAACTCCGGCGAAGCCCAGCCGGGTTCTCTCAGCACGAGCTCCCGGGCCCGTCGCTGCATGGGCTGCTTCGGCATGTCCTGCTCACGGCAAGGAGGTTGATCAGCCAGGGACGGGCACGCTGGCCGTGCGTGCAGGCCCAATGCGCGCAAGTGCGGACGGTGGCATATACGGCGCAAGGAGGCTGCCATGAAGCGATCGGCACCACAGCAGGCTCCCGAGATCCGGGTGGAGACCCAGGGGCAGATGCCGCCAGGAGTCATCGAGTACGCACAGGAGAAGGTACGGGCGCTCACCGGTCGGACGCGGGAGCCGGTTCTGTTCGCCCGCGTCAGGCTGGCTCATACGGCCAGCCCCGCCATGGCCGATCTGGCCGGGGTGGTCGTCACCAGCGACGCCATGCACACCCAACGCGAGCACGCCGACTACCTCCTCGGCCGCGAAGCCCACTAC